>DATLGH010000103.1 GCA_035540635.1 Egibacteraceae bacterium
GGGCGGAGATGCGGGGGCCCTGGCCGAGGACCTGCCAGGCGGGGCGGCCTCCGATCCGCCCGAGGAGGCGGAGGCAGCGGAGGCAGCGCCAGCCGCGCCCGGGGAGCCCGGCCCGGCCCCGGAGCAGTCGCCGCCTGGCGCTCCCCCTCCCTTCCGCTTCGCGCGTGCCCGGGTGCTGACCATCGCCAACCAGAAGGGGGGTGTGGGCAAGACAACGACGGCGGTGAGCGTCTCCGCTGCCCTCGCCGACCTCGGGTGCCGGGTGCTGCTCGTCGACCTTGATCCCCAGGGCAACGCGACGTCCGGTGTGGGGATCCGCGTCCCGCCGAACCGGCCGACCATCTATGAGGTGCTCGTCAGCGGGATCGACATCGATGACGCCATCGAGCCGACGAGCGTCCGCAACCTCTTCGTCGTGCCGTCGAATCTCGACCTTGCCGGCGCGGAGATCGAGCTCGTGAGCGCGTTCAACCGCGAGCAGAAGCTGCGGCGGGCCCTGGAACCCATCCGGTTGGAGTTCGATGTCGTCGTCATCGACTGCCCGCCGAGCCTCGGACTGCTCACGGTGAACGCCCTGACCGCCGGTGACGGCCTCATCGTGCCGATCCAGTGCGAGTACTACGCACTCGAGGGCCTCGGGGCGCTGCGACGAAACGCCGACCTCATCCGTTCGCAGCTCAACCCGGATCTCGACGTGACGGGATTCGTCCTCACCATGCTCGATGCCCGCACCCGCCTCAGCCAGCAGGTGGTGGAGGAGGTGCGCGGTCACTTCGGCGAGCGGGTGTTCACCACCCGCATCCCGCGTTCGGTCCGGCTCGCGGAGGCACCGGGGTTCGGCCAGCCCATCACCGTGTTCGATCCGACGTCACGCGGCGCGATGGCGTACCGACGCCTGGCGAAGGAGCTGCTCGAGCGCCTCCAGAGCGATGAGAGGGACCCCGAGGCACCGCGGACGGAGGGAGCGCGACTATGAGCCGACCTGGCGGGCTGGGAAGGGGGTTGAGCGCGCTCATTCCGTCGAGCGCGCCGGGTCTGGGGGGCTTTCTCAGTCTCAGGTTGACCTCGATAGCGCCCAACCCCCGCCAGCCACGAGGGGTCTTCGACGACGCGGAGCTCGAAGAGCTCGCGCATTCCCTCCGGGAGATCGGCGTGCTCCAGCCGATCGTCGTGCGGCCTGCGGGGGACGGACGGTTCGAGCTCATCGCCGGCGAGCGACGGGTGCGCGCCGCCCGGCTGGCGGGGCTGACGGAGATCCCCGCCGTGGTGCGCGAGTCCGGTGACGACGACCTCCTCACCGAGGCGCTCGTGGAGAACCTCCACCGCAGCGACCTCAACCCGCTCGAGGAGGCTGCGGCGTACCAGCAGCTGCTCGACGACTTCGGGATGACCCATGAGGCGCTGGCGGCAAAGCTCGGCCGGTCGCGATCGGCGATCTCCAACGCCATCCGGCTGCTCAACCTCCCCGTGGAGCTTCAGCACGCGGTGGCCCGAGGGAGCCTGTCCGCCGGTCACGCCCGGGCGCTACTCGCCCTTGACGATCGGGCGCGCCAGGAGCAGGTGGGGCGTCGCGTCGTCGCGGAGGGCCTGTCGGTCCGTGCGACCGAGGAGCTGGTCCGCCGGCTGCTCGCCGCCCCGAGCGGGGACGGGCGCGACGCGCTCGACGCGTTGGGCCGCGCCGCCGCGCAGCGGGCGGCGTCGCCCTACGCCAGCCTCCAGCGGCGCCTGTCGGATGTGCTCGCCACACGCGTGCGGATAGCGGGGACGCCGAAACGCGGACGGCTCGTGATCGACTATGCCGGCCAGGAGGACCTCGAACGGCTGCTCGCGGTACTCGCGAGGGGCACGGGTGAGGATTTGCTGAGCGAACCCGCCTGAGCGGTCCTGTGCGCCCGGGGCAGGGGCCGCTGACCAGGGAAAACGCGCTCATTTGGCCGCGGGGGCCGGTTCCGGGGCAGAGCGGGGTGATGGTATCCCCCCGCGCGGGCCCTCGGCGGCGCTCAGGGCCCTGACGGCGACACGACCGGCGCGGTCCGCGGCGCGCGGCCCGCGCCCCGGGCGGCGGCGAGCAGGATGATGCGTTCGCACAGGCTGGGGAAGTCCCACCCCGCCGCGTGCGCGGCCATCGGCAGCAACGACGTCTCCGTCATGCCCGGGCAGGTGTCGAGCTCGAGCAACCAGGGCTGGCCGGCGTCATCCACGATGAGGTCTGCGCGGCTCACGTCTCGGCAGCCGACGAGCTCGTAGGCGTCGACCGCAGCCTGACGGCAGCGCTCGAGGGTCGCGTCGTCGAGCCGGGCGGGGGCGTAGAACTCCGTGGCCCCGTGGGTGTAGCGGGCGGCGAAATCGTAGGCCCCGGCCCGGGGCACGACCTCGACGGCGGGCAGCGCCGCCCGGTCGACCACCGACACGGCCACCTCGGCGCCCGAGATGAACCGTTCGACGAGGACAACGTCGTGGTAGCTGAACGCCGAGACGAGCGCTGTGGCGAGGGCCTCCTCGGCCCCCACCCGCCGCACACCCATGGAGGCGCCCCCCTGGGAGGGCTTGACGATGAGCTCGTGGCCGAGCCGCTCGACGACGCGGTCGAGGGCCTGGGCGGCGCCCATGTCCTGGATCGCGTCGGAGGAGAGGGCGATCCAGTCGGGGGTTGTGAGCCCGGCGCGCACGAGCAACCCCTTGCACACCCCCTTGTCCCATGCGATCGCCGAGGCGATGGCGTCAGGCCCGGTGTAGGGCAGGCCGAGCAGGTCGAGCAGTCCCTGGATCGTGCCGTCCTCCCCCGCCTTGCCGTGCAGTGCGAGGTAGCAGACGTCGACGTCCGCGTCGACGAGACGGTCGACGAGCCCCTCGTCGAGGTCGAGCCGGGTGACCCGGTGTCCCCGGTCGGTGAGCGCCTCGGCGACGCGTCGACCGGAGCGAAGGCTGACCTCACGCTCGAGGGACAGCCCGCCGGCGAGGACGGCGACCCGCAGCGACTCCTGCGTCCCGCTCACTGCGCCGTCCCCGGGTGGGTCCCCGGCGCCGAACCGGACGGCGTTGGGCGCCGGGCGGTCCCCGGCGTCCGGACGCGCAGCGCGCGCACGAGCTCCATCTCGGTGCGCACCACCTCCGCGAGGCGCCGGACCCCTTCGCGGATCCGCTCGGGACTCGAGAAGCCGAACGACAGGCGCAGGTGATCCCCCCCGCCGCCGTCGGCGTAGAACGCCTGGCCCGGCACGTACGCGACACGGGCCCGGATCGCCCGGGCGAGCAGCTCGCGGGCGTCGAGGCCCTCCGGCAGGCGCGCCCACACGAAGAACCCGCCGGTCGGTTCACTCCACGAGCAGTCCCCGGGCATCTCGCTCGCCAGTGCGTCGAGCAGGGCTCCGCAGCGTTCGCGGTAGACCTCGCGGGACTGGCAGACCTGCTCGAACCAGGGCTGGTCGGCGAGCCAGCGCTGCGCCACGTACTGCGTGAAGTTCGAGTGGCAGAGGTCCGCAGCCTCTTTGAGCAGGACGAGCTTGTCGCGGACAGGACCCTCCGCCGCTACCCAGCCGATGCGGATGCCGGGGGCGAAGACCTTCGACAGGGTCCCCACGTACACAACTCGTTCGGAGTCTAATGACTTGAGGGCCGGCCGAATCTCCCCCTTGAAGTCGAGCAGGCCGTAGGGGTTGTCCTCGACCACGAGCAGGTCGAAGTGCCCCGCGAGCTCGAGCAGACGCTCCCGGCGTGCCGTCGAGAGGGAGACCCCTGCGGGGTTCTGGTGGTTCGGCACGGTGTAAAGGAACTTCGCCGTCCGGCCGCTGTCGCGCAGCCAGCCCAGCGTCTGCTCGAGCGCGTCGGGGATGAGCCCCTGCTCGTCCATCGGCACGTGGACGACGGCGGTCTGGTACGCCGAAAAGGCGCCGAGGGCCCCGACATACGAGGGCCCCTCGGCGAGGATGACGTCACCGGGGTCGCAGAACAGCTTCGCCACGAGGTCGAGACCCTGCTGACCGCCGCTCGTCACGACGAGGTCGTCGGCGTGCGCGGGGATGGCCTCGGCCGCCATGACGTCGACGAGCCGCTCGCGAAGCTCCGGCAGGCCCTGGCCGCCGCCGTACTGCAACGCCGTCGCGCCGACGTCTCGGATCACCGACTCGGTCACCTGCGAGACGGCGTCGAAGTCGAGGCCGGCCGTGTACGGCATGCCGCCTGCGAGGAACACGACCTCCGGGCGGCTCGCGACGGCGAAGAGGGCGCGGATCTCCGAGGCGATCATGCCCTGGGTGCGCTGCGCGTAGCGGGCCCGGTAGCGGTCGGGCTGGATCTCGCCCACGAACACACCCCTTTCGCCCTCGACCCGCCGTCCACGGGCGCTTGTCGACTGTACACCCGCCCTTCGGCGGCGTGCCGCTACACTTCGGGCCAAGCGACGAGGAAGGCAGGCGTGGGCGCACTCCCGCACTCTTCCGACACCGGGCCGCCGCCGGTTGTCCGCGCGGTGATCGGCCTGCTGCTCGGGCTCGCCGCGGGTGCCGCCGCGGCGTTCCTCACGCCGCGCCGGCCCGAGCCGGCCGCCCCCGCAGGGGATCCCGAGGACGAGAGCCCGCCCCGGCCATGAGCCGCCGCCTGCACGACCTCACGCTCGCCAACCTCGACGACGTCCCCGAGGGCTGCCGCGCGTGCGTGTTCTGGGAGGTGGCGGACGCGCCCCGCGGACCCGCCACGGACTCCGCCGTCGGCCGCGAGCGCAAGGAGGCCTGGTGGCAGGCGACGCAGCTCGAGTGGGGCACGCCCGGCAAAGCGGCCTACATCGACGGCAGCTGTGTCGGGTTCGCCGCCTTCGCACCCGGCACGCACTACCCGAGGGCGGTTCGCCTCGGTGGCGTGTCCGACGACGCGCTGCTCCTCGCGACCTTGTGGGTCGATCCAGCCTTTCGCGAGGCCGGACTCGCGCGCGTCCTGCTCCAGAGCGTGCTTCGGGAGACCTCGCGGCGCGGCGGGCGCGCCCTCGAGGCCTACGCCGACCGGCGCGGGACGAACGGCCGCGCCGCGCGCTGCATGCTCGACGAGGGGTTCCTCCTCGCGAACGGCTTCGCGGTGCTGCGTGAGCATCCGACGACCCCCCGGCTGCGCCTCGACCTGCGGCACACCGTGCGCTGGCAGGAGTCTCTGTCAGCGGCCGTCGAGGGCGTCGCCGCGGCGCTCGGCCGTCGCGAACGCGCGCCGGCGCCGGCCCGCTCGGTGCCGGCCCTGCCGCACCGGTAAGGCAGCGCGGGGCTCAGAGGGCCACGGGCACGGCCTCGTCGGACGCGCCGACGGCGAAGAACGCCGCGACCGCGTCGGCCAGGCTCGCGGCCAGTCCCTCCTGGCAGCCGGGGTCGAGGAGGCGGGCCTCGTCAGCCGGGCAGGTGATGAACCCCGGCTCGACGACGACGGCTGGCATGCGGGTCTCACGCAGGAGCGCCCACGTCATGGGATGCACCCGGCAGTCGGGCACCCATCCGGCGGCGACCATCCGCTGGCTGGCGAGCGCGGCGAGGCGGTAGCCCGCCTCCGAGACGAAGTGGGCCCCCCCGTAGTAGTAGGCCGCGGATCCGCCCGCAGCCGGCGTGTCGAGGGCGTTGACCCCGACGGACACGACCACCTCGGCGCCCTGGTCGTTGGCCAGGCGAGCGCGGTCGCTCGGGCTCGGATTGTTGCGGGGACCCCGCCCGAGCAGGACGTATGCGCCCTGTGCACCCAGGCGTGCGGCAAGCCGGGAGGCGATCTGCCAGCTGACCTCCGCCTCGCTCACGCCGGAGGGGCCGACGTGACCGGCGTCGCCGGGGCCGTGCGACGGGTCCACGAGCACCCGCGCCCCCACGAGCCCCCGGCTGGACAGCCGCCGGAGGGCCTCCCGCTCTCGTGCGCGGATGCCGACCCCGCTCCGCTGGTGGTCCCGGCGCATGCGACGGAGGACCTCGACGGTCTCCGGGCCCGCCACCCCGTCGACGTCGAGCCCCACATTGCGCTGGAAGTCCTCGACAGCGGCCTGCGTGAGCGGACCGAAGATGCCGTCCTCGCTGCCCGCGTCGAAGCCGAGCTGGTTCAGGCGGCGCTGGAGCTCGCGTACGTCGTCACCGCGCATCATCACCCGTGTGCGCCACAGGAGACGGTCGCCGAGGGCGTAGCCCGCCTCGACGAGGCTGCGCCATGTCTCGGGGCCCACGATGCCGTCGGCGGCCAGGCCGCGGTCCCGCTGGAACCGCCGCACCGCCTCCCGTGTGGCCTCCCCGAACACCCCGTCGACGGCGAGCTCCGCATCGAGCGCCCGGACGAGCCGGTGCTGGACGTCACGCACCGCACGGTTGGCCTCACCGTAGCGGATGATCGGGGTCACAGCCCCAGAGTGTAGGGGGCCGCGCTGCGGCGGCAGGCGCCGGCGGCCGTTGTCAGGCGGAGATGAACTCGTCGACCTCGGCGAGCAGCTGGCTCTTGCTGCGCGCCCCGACGAGGCGCTTCTTCTCCACGCCGTCCTGGAACACCATGATGGTGGGGATGGACATCACCTTGTAGTTGCGCGCGGTGGTGGGGCTGTCGTCGACGTTGAGCTTGACGACCTTCAGCGCGCCCGCCTGCTCGCCGGCGATCTCCTCGAGGACCGGACCCACCATCCGGCACGGACCGCACCACTCCGCCCAGAAGTCCACGATCACGGGCTGGTCCGAGCCGAGGACCTCGGTCTCCCAGTCCTGGTCGGTGACGGCTTTCACTTCACTCATCGCACGCTGTCCTTCTCGTGACGGGTCGGGTGTGGGTGCTGCCTGCTGCAACCGGCTCCCGAGACGCGGTATTCCCGGGGCCTGCCGAGAGCAACCGGTCACCCCACAGGGGTGGACACGGGCGGCCTGGCGGCGGCGCGGGGAAAGAGAAGCGAGGGGCGCACGAAGCGCCCCTCGCGCGCGGTTCGGATGACGGGGGGACAGCCGAACCGCGGATTTGGCTTGTGGCCCAGCCTACACCGCACCGGGCACGGGCGCGCAACTGTCCGACCGAAAAGTTCACGGAACGTCGCGCAACGCCGACGCACCGCATTGCCGAGCCGCCCGAGGACCGGTCACCATGTGCTCGAGTCGGGCGGTGCCCCGAGCAAGCGCTCGGCGTCCATCGCCGCCTTGCAGCCCATCCCCGCGGCGGTGACCGCCTGCCGGTAGTGGCGGTCGACGACGTCACCGGCGGCGAACACCCCCGGCACGTTCGTCGCCGTCGACGGCTCGGCCACCTTGATGTAGCCCTCCTCGTCGAGGTCGAGCTGACCCTGGAACAGCTTCGTCGTCGGGTCGTGACCGATCGCGACGAACAGCCCGTCGGTGCGCAGCTCCCGGCGCTCCCCACTATCGACGTCCTCGAGCATGACCCCCTCGACGGCGTCCTCACCGAGCACGTCGACGACCCTGGCGCCCCAGATGAACTCGATCTTGTCGTTCTTGAACGCGCGGTCCTGCATGATCTTCGAGGCCCGGAGCTCGTTGCGGCGGTGCACGATCGTCACCTTCGTGGCGAACTTCGTGAGGAACCCGGCCTCTTCCATGGCCGAATCCCCCCCACCGACCACGACGAGCTCCCGGTCCCGGAAGAAGAACCCGTCGCACGTCGCGCAGCTCGACACCCCGCGACCGGTCAACCGGCGCTCGTTCTCCAGGCCGAGCCACCGGGCGGTCGCACCGGTCGCCACGATCACCGCCCGGGACCAGTAGACGTCGTCGCCGACGACGACCTTGAACGGCGAGCCGTTCGTGAAGTCGACCTCGTCGACGTCGACGGTCACGTAGCGGGTCCCGAAGCGCTCCGCCTGCTTGCGCAGGTCGGCCATCATCTCCGGGCCCATGCGCCCCTCGGGGTAGCCGGGGTAGTTCTCCACGTCGGTCGTGAGCATGAGCTGGCCGCCGGCCTCCCGGCCCTCGAACACGACCGGTTCGAGGTCGCCGCGGGCGGCGTAGAGCGCCGCGGTGAGGCCCGCAGGCCCCGACCCGATGATGACAACCTCGTGGTCCGCCGTGACCATCGGCTCACTCCTCGTTCGACAGGCTTGTCGGGGGGCAACCCGTGCCCCCGCGGCGCTATTCCCTGCCTCTCTACACTACCGGGGCGGCGAGCCGCTCCTTCACCGCGCGCGACGAGCACCCGATCGGCGGGGCGCTTCCACGGCCCTTCCGAGCGCGGCTACGTGACGTCGAGCGCGAGCCGGGTGACGCAGCCCTCGGGCTCCACGACCCACGCCTCGACCCGGTCGAGGGCCGCCGCGTCGGGGTTCGCACGCACGAGGAGGTACACGAGCGCCGGCTGACCCGCGAACGTCGCCGACTCCACCCGGGCGGGCAGCAGGGGGCTGCCCTCCCCCACGTCGTCGAGGCAGTCGCCGGGGTGGACGCCCGAACGGAACGCCTCGGCGGCGGCGACCTGCCCGCGGTAGACGGCCGCCCGCTCGACCGCGGCGGGCAGCGGTTCGCCGAGCAGGCTGGTCGCCTCCGGCGCAGCCGTGTAGCGGGCGCGGACCTCGTTCGGGCCCGCCAGGGCGATCTCGGCGTCCACGACGAGCGGTGCGCGACCGGTCGGCGGCGGCGCGGACAGCTGCTGGTCGCCGAACGGCGCCGCGGCGGGCTCACGGGCGCCGTCCGCGGAGGCGCTGGACCGCTGGGCCGAGTCGCCGGCACTCTCCCCCGCGCCCCCACCGTGCTCCTCGAGGGCCACACCCGAGTCGCCGGCGCTCTCCTCCATCGCCACATCGGTGTCCGTGGCGCTGTCCTCGGCGGGCATCGTCCCGCGGTCGCCAAACCCCTGCACGAGCCCCCCGCCGACGAGGGCGAATGCGGCCAACCCGGCGGCCACGCCGGCCACCGCCGCCCACGGCACGGCGCGCCGGCGGGAGGACAGCGCCGCCACGGCGACGGGCTCACCCCCCCCGTCCGCCGGCTCGCTCACGGCCGCGGCGGCGCGGGGTTCGGCGGCTTCGGCGGCGAGGCGCAGCCGCAACCGCTCCCCGGCCCCCGGAGGAGCGGCGACCTCGTCGACGCCGCGCAGGGCGACGAGCACGCGGGCGGTGTCGTCGAGCAGGCGGGCGAGCTCCGGCTCGTCGGGCAGGCGCCGCTCGAGCACGGCCGCGGTCGCGTCGTCGAGGTCGCCGGACAGGTAGGCGGCCATGAGCTCGCCGTCGCCCGGGCCGGGCGCGGAGGGGTTGGGGTGGTGAGCGTCGGTCATGGTGTGGAGGTAGGAGGTTGCGCGCGCGTGGAGGGTTCCCCCGGGGGCGGGGGCGATCCCCCGCGGGAGGTGTCGTCGAGGTGGGACAGGGCGGCGGCGAGGCGGGCGTGCGCGCGGTGGATGCGCGACTTCACCGTGCCGACGGCCACGCCGCAGCGCGCGGCGATCTCGTGGTAGGGCACGCCGTAGACGTCGTGGAGCACGACCGCCTCCCGATGCTCGGCGTCGATGCCGCGCAGCGCAGCGGCGAGCTCCAGCCCGAGCTCGCGGTTGGCGAGCAGGTCCTCGACCGCCGGCAGGTCGACCCTCGGGTCGTGGCCGTCCGGCGCGTCGCCGTCCCGGGACCCGCCGACGAGCGGCACCGTGCGGGGCCGGCGGCTGCGCTTGCGGGCGAGGTCGTTGCAGGCGTTCGTCGCCACCCGGTACAGCCACGTCGAGAAGGCAGCCGTGCCCGAGTAGGTCCCCCCCCGGCGCAGCACCGCGACGAACGTCTCCTGCATCGCGTCCTCCGCGTCCGACGCGTTGCCGAAGTAGCGGTAGCAGATGCCGTACACCCGCCGCTCGTAGCGGTCCACGAGGGCGTCGAACGCGCGACGCTCCCCCTCGACCCAGGCGGCCACGAGCTCGTCGTCGCTGCGGGTGTCCGCCGTCACGCCGGGTCACCGATCACCGCGAGCTCGGACACCTGTGCCCGGTACCGCCCCGACCCGTCGGGCTGCAGCCCGCCGGTGATCCAGACGAGGACGTAGCGGGTCACCACGGGCGCCGCGAGGTCGACCTGGGTGAGCTCTGTCGCGTGGGACGCGCCGCCGACGGGCTCCCAGCCGTCGAGGTCGGTACGGGGACCGTCGGCGACCCGGACCTCGTAGCTGATGCCCGGGGTGCCGGTGCGCAGCGCGAGGCCGGCGACGGCGTGGGGTGCGCCGAGGTCGATCGCGAAGCCCAGCCCCGGCTTGAGACCGCCGAAGTCGGGCGTGTTGTAGCCCACCGACCGCCAGCCCGTGGACGGGTCGCCGTCGAGCATCGCGGGCAGATCGGCGTCGTCCTCGCTGCCGCTGCCGCCCGGGTCGAACAGCGTCACCGCGGCGGGGGCGGCAAGCCCTCCGCCGCCACTCCCGTCGCCGTCGGGGGCGGCGGGGCTGCCGTCGAGCACCCCCGTGGCCAGGCCCAGCAGCAGGACGCCCACCCCCAGGAACGCCGCGACGAGCGGCACCGTCCACCGCCTGCGCCCGCCGGGCGCGGCGGGCTGCGGCGCCTGCGGTGCGCGGGGCGCCGCATGGGCGGCGCGGGGCGCGGCGGGGACGCCGCCCGGCGTGGGGCGGCTGACG
>DATLGH010000104.1 GCA_035540635.1 Egibacteraceae bacterium
CGGCTCGGCCGGGAGATGGTCAACCTGTTCTACGGCAAGTTCCCCCACCCCTCCACGCTCGTGCCGGGCGGGGTGACCACGACCATCACGACCTCGACGTTCAACGAGTTCAACTCGCGCCTGATCAAGTTCATCGACTACTCCAAGCGTGTCCAGGGCTGGTGGAACGACGTCCTCGACTTCTTCCTCGAGTGCAACCCGCGCTACGCCGAGGTCGGGCAGCGCCCGATCAACATCATCCAGCTCGGCGCCTGGGACGACCCCGAGGCGTACGACGAGACGTACCAGAACATGGGCGCGTGGGGTGAGCGGCGCTGGACCACGCCCGGCGTCGTCATCGACGGCAAGCTCGTCACGACGAACCTCAACCAGATCGACGCCGGGTACGAGGAGTTCGTGCAGCACTCCTTCTACGAGGAGTGGACCGGCGGGGGTCAGAAGTTCCAGACCTCCCCGAACGGCACGCCGATCTCCCCCTACCACCCGTGGAACAAGATCACGATCCCGAAGCCGGGCGCCCGTGACTTCAAGGAGAAGTACACCTGGGACTGCGCGCCGCGTTGGGACCGTCAGGTCGTGGAGACCGGCGTCTACGGGCGCATGTGGGTCACCGCGCTCGCGCAGAAGATCCGCCCGAGCGACTTCGTGCAGTCGACCGGTGACGGCCTGCGCTTCATCCTGCCCAAGGGTGAGCTGCCGGAGATGGAGCTGTTCTGGAAGGTGCCCGAGCGGCTGAACGCCTTCGAGCGCAACCGCGCCCGGTCGTTCTCCGTCGGCTGGCAGGCAGCGACGTGCCTGACCGTCCTGATGGAGGCCTACGACTACTGGCGCCGTGGCGAGACGAAGGCCTACACGAAGTTCAAGGTGCCGAAGGACCACCGCCTCGGTGTGGGGCTGTGGGAGGCCGGTCGTGGCTGGATCAGCCACCACATGGAGATCGACAAGGGCCGCATCGTCAACTACCAGATCTCGACGCCGTCGACCTTCAACGCGGCGCCGCGCGACCCGTGGGGCCAGCCCGGTCCCTACGAGCAGGGCGTCATCGGGACTCCGCTCCTCGAGCAGAACCCCGAGGACAACCTCAAGGGCATCGACATCCTGCGCACGATCCGCAGCTTCGACCCGTGCATGCCGTGCACGACCCACGTCGACACGGGCAAGGGCGTCATCACCCGCGAGGTCAACTCCTGCTCCTGCACGCTTGACTGAGTAGGGGCGACGGATCGCCACGAACGCCGCCGACGCCCCCCACGAGCCCTCCGGCTCCGACCGGAAGATCTTCGTGGGGGGCGTCGGCAATCCGCTGCTCGGGGACCTCGACTTCGGCCCCCAGTTCGTGCGGCGCTACCTCCACTCGGGCTGGCCCGAGGGCGTGCTCCTGCGGGACTCCGCTGAGTCCGCCCACCGGGTGCTGCATCAGCTGCAGGAGGTCGAGCCGGACCGGGTGATCTTCGTCGGGGCATATCCGCGAGGCGACCCTCCGGGCACGATCCGACGCTATAGTGTGGACACGGCCACGGACGACATCGACCTCGAGTTGCTGGCGGCGTCCCTTGGTGAGGCCGCCAGCGGCGTCATCGACTTGGACTGCACCCTGATGGTCGTGCGGTACTACAAGGGACTGCCTCCCGACACGGTTTGCATCGAAGTGGAAGCTGTGGACGACGGGTTCGGACCGGTCTTCTCGCCCACCGTCGAAGCCAACTTCGAGCCCGTCCTGGAGATGGTACGCGCGGAGGTCGCGCGTCCCTGGGAGTAGGAGACCACGACATGGAGCGCGAAGAGCTCGGCTACGACGAGATGCTCGACCGCATCGCCCAACTCGTCGACTCCGTCGACCAGTCCGACTCGGAGCTGCGCGAGCCGGCGCTCGAACTGCTCGACTACCTCGAGGCCTGGCACCGTGAGGGGCTCACGCGGCTCGTGACGGCCATCCCCCCGCAGGCGCTCGACTCCGCCCGCCAGGACCCGGTCGTCGCACACCTCCTCGACACCTACCTCGGCGAGGACGATCAGGGCGACGCCATGGAACTCGTCCAGGAGGCGCTGGAGGAGATCCGGCCCTATGTGCACTCCCACGGCGGCGAGATGGAGCTCATCGGCATCGAAGGCGGCGTCGTGACCCTCGAGCTCATGGGGGCCTGTGACGGCTGTCCGTCGAGCATGGTGACGCTCACCCAGGGCGTCGAGCAGATCCTGCGTGACCGCTGGCCGGACTTCCGCGCGCTCAAGGTGGCGGGTGACGACCAGCCGGTGCAGCAGCAGCCTCAGCAGCTGCTGCAGATCCAGTCCCTCAAGCGCAGCTGACCCCCCGTGTTCGACCTCCACGAGCTGATCTTCCGTACTCGGGCGCTCGGGCAGAGTCACCCCTTCACTCCCCGCGGCTACCGCTACCTCAACGCGCGGGTGGCCCAGGAGCGCAAGACCCAGCCGGCCGAGGAGCTCGGCATCTGGGCGGGCAACGCGCTGACGGTCGGCTACTGCCTGCGCTGCGTGGAGGAGCAGGACGTCGGCCGGATCATCGACACCCCGCCCGAGCCGCTACCGGCCGACTTCGACGCTGCGGCCAGCCACATCGCCCAGCTCATCCGCACCGACGGCGCCGAGCCCTACCTGCTGTACCCCGAGGAGCACGTCGTCGCCGCGCTCGACCATCTCATCATGGGGGAGCTCGAACGCCGTCTCGGCGGCCTCGACGCGGCGGTCGAGGGCAGGGCCGGCGAGTCGAGCGCCGACATCACCGAGTACCTCGCGTGGTGGGTGATCAAGGGCTACGCCCTGCGCGTGGCCGACCACCTCGTGCCCGAGCCGGCTCCTCAGGCGAAGTAGTCGGTCAGTGCCGCCCGCGCGGCCGACTCGACGTCCTCCCAGGACGCGTCGGCGGCCTTGTTCAGCGTGATCGACGTCGGCAGCAGCATCGCCGCTTCCACCCCGTCGAGCTCGAGCAGCCGCTTCGCCAGCGTGTCCTCCGTGCTCGCCGCGTCCGTGAAGAAGCGCCCCCGTGAGTGCTCCTGGACGGGGCGGTCGAGAACGAACCGCCGGGCATGCGGGTTGGGGGTTTCCTGGACGGTGATGTCGACGGCCACAGCCGTCAGCCTAGCCGCTCGCAGCCTGCCGTGTCGCGCCTGTCGCGGAACGGGCCGGCCATGTCTCCCGGCGCCGCTCGGCGCGCCGGGAGGCGGGATCACCCCCGCCGTCCCCCGCGGGGTGGATGCGCCAGCGGGGCAATGGCGCACACTCGGCCTCATGGCGACGCGTGTGGCGATCAACGGCTTCGGTCGAATCGGTCGCCAGGTCCTGCGCCAGGTCGCCGACGACGACGACGTGGTGGTCGTCGCCGTGAACAGTGGTCGCGGGCGTCCGTCGAGCCTTGCGCAGCTGTTCTTCTACGACTCCGTCTACGGGCGGTTCCCGGGACAGGTCGCGCACGACGACGGGCATCTCGTCGTGCAGGGCCGGCCGGTGGCGGTGCTCACCGAACGCGACCCCGCGCGGCTGCCCTGGGCGGCGATGGGCGTGGACGTGGTCGTGGAGGCGACCGGAAGCTTCAACAACCTGGAGGGCGCCTGCGCGCACCTCGATGCCGGCGCGCGCAAGGTGCTCATCACCGCGCCGGCCGCTCGCGTCCCGCTGACCGCGGTCGTGGGGGTCAACGACGACCGCTACGACCCGGAGACGCACCACGTCATCTCGGCGGCCTCGTGCACGACCAACTGCCTCGCGCCCATGGTGAAGGTGCTGCACGAGGCGTTCGGGGTCGTCGGCGGCCTCGTCACCACGATCCATGCGTTCACCCGCGACCAGGAGATCCACGACGCCATCCACGACGATCCCCGGCGGGGTCGGGCGGCGAGCATGAACATGACACCCACACGAACCGGGGCCGCCAAGGCAATCGGCAAGGTCCTGCCCGAACTGGCGGGCAGCCTCGTCGGCATCGCCGTCCGTGTGCCGGTCCCCGACGTGTCCCTCACCGATCTGTCGGTCCTCCTCGCGCGCCCGACGACCGCCGAGGAGATCAACGCGGTCTTCACCGCGGCCAGCGCGGACCCGGCCTGGGCCGGCGTCCTCAACGTGAGCGGGGAGCCGCTCGTGAGCTGCGACTACGTGGGCGACCGCCACTCGTGCACGGTCGACCTGGACTCGACGCGGGGAGCGTCCGGCAACCAGTTCAAGGTCCTCGGCTGGTACGACAACGAGGCCGGGTACGCGGCCCGGGTCGTGGACCTCGTCCGCATGCTCGGGGGTGTCTCCACGGGTCGCGCGCACCGCAACGCCGTCGCGGACGCCCACGCGGGACGCCGGGTCGTTGCGCTCGCTCCTGCGGCGGGCTGACGGCGACGACCGGATCTTGGCGCCCGGTGCGGCCACGGCTCTGGGCGACACGTGGCCGCACCGGGCGGTTCTTGGGCACGTCTGTCCGCTCAGGATGGGCCACGGATGCTTCACTGTCCAGTGGGGATTGCCGGACAAAGTGTGAGTCAAAGGTTGACAGTCAGGCGGTTGGGATCGGCGTCACCGGGTAGACACGGTGCGGACGAGCCCCGACCCAGAGGAGGCAACTCGATGAGCGAGCGCACCCGCGCCAACACGAATGCCGAGGGACGCACCCGCACCGACGTGGAGAAGGAGCCCGGCGAGTGGGTGGAGCCGGCCCTCGACGAGAACGAGGACCTGGTCGGCGACAGCGGCTCACGGCCCCGCGGTGACCAGGTCACAAAGGAGATGGCCGACACCATGCCCGAGATGGCGGACCGCCAGCCGGAGGACCGCAGCGACTTCGCGGCGCCGACCGGCGGCGACGCCTAGCGCACGTCACCGGCTTCCCCCGCCGCTTTCCCCGGGCGGGGGGACGCCGATGTGGCAACCCTGCCGTACGGCGTCGTAAGGTCCCGGGCACGCGCGTGGCGTTCCGACGCGCGTCTTCCCGGTCTTTTGCAGAGGTTTGGAGGAAGGTGACACCGATGACGCATCACGACCACGACCTGGAGGCGACGGCCGCCGCCATGGTGGCTCCGGGTAAGGGCATCCTGGCCGCCGACGAGAGCAGCGGCACCATGTCGAAGCGCCTCGAGGCCGTCGGCGTGCCCCCCACGGCCGACACCCGGCGTGCCTGGCGCGAGCTCATCCTCACCACGCCCGACATCGGCCGCTGGATCAGCGGGGTGATCCTCTACGACGAGACCATCCGGTCGACGCTGTCGGACGGGCGGCCCTTCGCCGACGCCGCCAGCGAAGCAGGCATCCTCCCGGGCATCAAGGTCGACACCGGCGCGAAGGACCTGGCCGGTGCACCCGGGGAGAAGGTGACCGAAGGCCTCGACGGCCTCCGGGAACGACTGGCCGAGTACGCCGAGATGGGCGCCCGTTTCGCGAAGTGGCGCGCGGTCATCACGATCGGCGACGGCATCCCCACCACCCGCTGCCTCGCCGCGAACGCCCATGCGCTGGCGCGCTACGCGGCGCTGTGTCAAGAAGCGGGGATCGTGCCGATCGTCGAGCCGGAGGTCCTCATGGACGGCGATCACAGCATCGCCCGGTGCGAGGAGGTCACGGCCGAGACGCTGCGGATGGTGTTCACCGAGCTGGCCACTCAGCACGTCGCGCTCGAGGGCATGGTGCTCAAGCCGAACATGGTGCTCTCGGGCACCGACAACGCCCAGCAGGCCGGTGTCGAGGAGGTCGTCGACGCGACGTTGCGTATCTTCCGTCGCGTGGTGCCCGCAGCCGTGGGCGGCATCGCCTTCCTCTCCGGCGGCCAGTCCGACGAGCAGGCGGCGGAGAACCTCAACGAGTTCAACAGCCGCGGCCCGCAGCCCTGGCCGCTGACCTTCTCCTACGGCCGCGCGCTCCTCGCAACAGCCCTGGAGACGTGGCGGGGCGACGAAGGCAACGTCGCGGCCGCTCAGGAGGCGCTCGCCCACCGTGCGCGCTGCAACGCCGCCGCCCGCGACGGCAATTACACGCCGGAGATGGAGCGGGAGCCGGCCCCCGCGTAGCCCGCTGTCCGACCGAAGCCGAGAACCCGCCGCGGCAGCGGCGGGTTCTCGGGCTTCCGGGCTGATGTGCCAGCGTGGGCACCACACGATTTCGCCGTCGAGCAAGCCGGCGTTGCCCTCGCTCCGAACCCTGGCCGCGGAGCACCGTCCGCGGTGTGCGCCCGGCGCGGGCGGCACCTTCCGGTACGCGAGCGCAAGGAGACGGCATGCAGGGTGTGGGAACGGGCTTCAAGGTCGGGTTGGTCGCGGTGACGATGGCGGTGCTGGCCGCCCTCGCCGCTCTACCGGCATCGGCGGCGCACATCGGCAACAACAAGGCGGAGCTCTCCGGGGACGGGGCGACGGGAACGTCGGTGGCGAACTACTCCACGGGCACCGACACGATCCGGGCCAACGTGAGGGTCCGCGGCCTGGAGGCGGGTCAGTACACCTTCCAGATCCGGCACGCGAACGGCACGGTCACCTCGATCTGCACCTTCACGGCGAAGGGCACCGGCGCCGCGGGCTGCAGCGGTGCGACGTCGGGTCGGGGCTTCCACCACGCCGACGTCGTCGACGACGCCGGCAACCTCGTGGCGACCGGTGAATACGAGCGCCGCGGCAACTGCCGTGAGGCGGACCAGGCGGGAAGCCTCTGCACGGCACCCGGACGCACCTGATCGTCCGGGCGGCGCTCAACCCACCGCGGCTGTGTCCCACTGCACGACCGAGCAACGCTCACCGTCACGAGGCGACGCCCGCAGGCCCGCCGTTTCGGCGTGAGGCCAGGGGGCTATAGGGGCCGCGGGACGGGTCGTGCCTCCGGCGCACTGACCGGCGAGGGAGGCAGTTCGCCCGTGACCCCGGTGACGCCACGGCCCGTCCCGCTGGAGCAGCGGCGCGATCATCTGCGTCGACAGCACGCCGAGGGCGTTGCCCTTGGGCCTCGAGGAACACGCTGCCCGAGTCACCGGGGATCCCGGGCGTCACGGTGAGCACCGGGTGCGTCCAGCCGCCGGTCGCCCCCCCTCCGTGCCCTTCTTCGGCGGGTACCGGCGCTGAGTACGAGGCCTGTAGGAGATTCTCCGCTCCGGACCAAACCGGACCACGGGGCGGTCCGAACGGGGAGCATGACCGGGAAGACATTCACGCTGCTGATGGCGGCGAGCCTCGCGCTCGCCGGCTGCATGACCGACGACGAGCTCGCGTCACCACCGGTACCTGAGCAGTCCCCGAGCGGCGAGGCGGTCGTCGTAGTCGCCGACTTCGCCTTCGCGCCGGAGGAAATCGCGGTCGCGCCCGGCAGCGCAGTCGAGTGGACGTTCGACGAGGGTCGATCACGTCACACCGTGACGTTCGACGACGGCGAGAAGTCGGGGGACCTCGAGCCGGGCGACACCTACACCCGCGTGTTCGACGAGGCCGGCACGTATCCCTACTTCTGCTTCTTCCATCCCCGCATGACCGGCACCGTCACGGTGACCGGCTGATCGCACGACCAGGAGACCCCCATGACCCCCCTGCTTCGCCATGTCCGACTGCTCATCCTGGCGCTGGCCGCCCTGTTCGCCCTCGCGGCGTGCGCACCCGGGGAAGAGCCCCAGACGGAGCCGACCCCGCAGCCGACCCCCGACGCTACCGAGACGCCCGAGGAGACGACTGAAGCCGAGCTGTCCGCCGAGGAGCTGCGCCTGACGCTCGAGCAGCAGCTCGGCGCGCACGCCCTGCTCGCCATCGACGCGATGCGCAACGGCCTGACCGGCGCAGAGGAGTTCGAGGCGTCGGCCGCCACCCTCGACGCGAACACCCAGGACCTGACCGAGTCCATCGGCCTGGTCTACGGTGACGAGGGCGCGAGTGCCTTCCAGCAGATGTGGGAGGACCACATCGGCTTCTTCGTCCAGTACACGCAGGGACTCGCCGCGGACGACCAGACCAAGCAGGACGAGGCACTGGCCCAGCTCGAGCAGTACCGCGACGACTTCTCCGCGTTCCTCGACGAGGCGAGTGAAGGCAACCTCCCGGCCGGCCCGGTCTCGGACAGCCTGCAGATGCACGTGGACCAGCTCGTGAGCCAGATCGACGCGTACGACGCGCAGGACTTCGCGACCGCGTTCGACGTCGAGCGTGAGGCCTACGGCCACATGTTCGAGACCGCACAGGTCCTCGCCGAGGGCATCTCCACCCAGTTCCCCGACCGCTTCCCGAGCGGTGGAGAGCACGTGAGCCTGGCCACGCACACGGGAGTGGCCGTCGCCCAAACGGAGGGCGAGCCGATCCCCGCCACCGACCTGCAGTCCCTGCTCGGCCAGCAGCTCGGTCAGCACGCCAACGCGGCGATCGTCGCCATGCGCAGGGGCTTCAACGGCGCGCCGGACTTCGAGCAGGCCGCAGCCGCGCTCGACGCGAACACGCAGGACCTGACGAGCTCCATCGAGCTCGTGTACGGGTCCGAGGGCGCGCAGGCCTTCCAGCAGATGTGGGAGGACCACATCGGCTTCTTCGTCCAGTACACCCAGGGGCTGGCCGGCGACGACCAGGCCATGCAGGACGAGGCGCTGGCTCGCCTGGAGCAGTACCGCCAGGACTTCTCCGCGTTCATCGACGAGGCGAGCGAGGGCAACATCCCGGGCGACGCCGTCGCGGAGTCCCTGCAAACCCACGTCGACCAGCTGGTCACGCAGATCGACGCGTACGCCGAGGGCGACTTCGAGAGCGCCTTCAGCGAGGGCTACGAGGCCTACCAGCACATGTTCGAGACGGCCGGGGCGTTCGCCACTGGCCTGTCCGAGCAGTTCCCGGACCGCTTCCCCGGAACCACCTCAGGGGCACGCCACTCCAGCTGAGGCTCCCGATTCGCGAGAAGGCCCCGTCGCATGCGTGCGACGGGGCCTTCTCGCGTGCAGGAAGCGCCATAGCCGCATCCCCCTGCGAGCGCTGGATCTGCCCGGCGCCACACGGGGGCCTCGGCCGACCGGCCGGCGTTCGGGCGGCGTGGAGTCGCCCCGGCGGGGGCGAACGCGCCCGTGCCGGCCGGCCTGCGCGTCCGGGTGCTGCTCGACGCCCTCGGGGCGCGCCGCATCGACCCGGTTCCGGATGATCCGCCCGGCCGTGAACGGTCTGCGCGCGGCGTTCCTCGACGACTGGGCCGAGGTGTGCGACGGCCCGCTCGTCGACATCGGCGTCGACGAGTTCCCCGAGCAACCGACCGGCGGGCCCTCACGGGTCATGGTCGTGCGGGGCGACGACGCGAGGGCCTGGAGCGACATCACCACACTCGTGCGCGCGCTCCTGCAGCTCGCCGAGGAGCGCATCCGCGTCGCGACCGCGTACTTCTGTCCCGACACCGTCACCACGCAGATGCTGTGCGACGCCGCCCGCCGGGGGGTCCTCGTGCAGGTGCTGCCCCGTTCGACACGGAACTCCCTGCGTGCCGGAGTGCGCGTGAGCTCCCGGATGAGCGGCCAGCCAAGCCGGCGACGCCCCGGGCGACTCCTACAGCGGGATGGCGGAACGTGCAGCGATGACGAGGCCCCCGACGACGATGAGGCCCGCCGTTCCCACGGGCAACGCACCGACGAGGCGGGACAGGCGACCGGTGGTGGTGCGGCTCTCGAACCGGTGGCGGGCGCGGAGGAGCAGGTAGCCCGCAGCCACGAGTGTGGCAGCCATGCCGACGCCGTACGCGAAGACGAGCGAGACCCCGAACCACGCCCGCCCGACGGCGATGCCGCCCAGGAGGACGACGAGCGCGGAGGGGCTGGGTACGAGGCCGCCGGCGAGGCCTGGGGCCAGCATGCTGCGCCACGTCAGGGCGGCGTCGTGCGTGTGGCCGTGCTCGTGTCCGTGCTCGTGGGTGTGTCCGTGCTCGTGCGAGTGACCGTGGTCGTGGGAGTGGTGGGCCTTGCGGGCACGCAACGCGTTTCGCAGCAGCACCGCGCCGACGGCCGAGAAAAGCAGCCCACTCGCCAGTCCGAGGTAGGGGTAGACGCGTTCGGGTGCGACCGATTGGAAGGCCGAGAGCACCATGCCGAGTGCGAACACCCCCGCGGTGTGGGTGACGGCCACGGTCATCCCGAGCTGGAGTGCCTGGCGGGTGGTGCCCCGGCTGCCGACGAGGTAGGCGGCCATCACCGTCTTCCCATGGCCCGGAGCGAGCGCGTGCAACGCCCCGAGCAGGATGGCTGCGCCGAACGCGAACAGCCCGAACGCGACGGTGAGCGGCTGCCCCGCGACAAGGGACGTGAAGGAGGTGCTCAGCCGCTCGATGGCGCCCACCATCGACTCCCCCGGATCGCTCGGCGCCCCGGCCCCATCCGCCGGTCCCCCCCGGCGCACCCGCACGGTCGCCTCGCGCCGGTCGAGGGGTGACCGCTGCAGCTCCTCGGGGTAGGCGAGCAGGCGGGCGCTCAGCGAGGTGGAGGGGACGTCACTGGCCGTGACGGTCGTGCCGTCGCCGGTCGCGGTGATCTCCCGCCACCCCAGCCGGCTGGGGAAGCTGCCGTCGGAGATCGTGACCGTCCGCTGCCCGTCGAACGCCCCGGCGCGCGCGAGCATGCGGCACTCGAGGCGCAGCGTGTCGAGCCCGGCCTCGCCCGCGGGAAACGACAGCTCGCTCCCCACCACGTCGAGGTCGAAGCGCTCGCCGTCCACGGTCACCTGCAGGCCGGCCGCGAGGTCCGCGCACTGGCCGGCCTCGTAGTGCGCCCGGACGCGTGTGTCGAGACGGCCGTCGGGACCCCGCCCGAGGCGCTCGATCGTCTGGAACGTGGGGATCTCGGCGAGGTCGAGGACATAGTCCACCGCGACGTCCTCGACGCCTACTTCCAGGCCGGCATAGGTGTTCGTCGTGAAGTTGCCGAGCGGGTGGGCGGCGGCGGCGGTCGCGGGCGCGACGAGGAAGGTCGTCACCCCAACTCCGATGAGCAGCCGGCGCAGCGTCCTCACTCGACTTCCTCCCACGCGACCGGCTGCGGGACGCCGAGATCTGCGGTCAGCGTGGCCGCACGACCCCGGTGGGCGACGGAGAACCAGGGGTTCGTCTCGAGCGCCGCAGCGAGCTCTTCGCGGGCACGCTCGGGATCACCCGCCGCGGCGAACACCTCGGCGGCGTGGAAGCGCATGAGCGCGTCGGCGGTGCCGAGGCGCAGGGCATCCTCCATCGGCACCGTCGCCTCCTCGGCGCGTCCCGAGCGGAGCAGGGCCCAGGCGAGCGTGTCAGCCGCGTAGACGTTCGCGGGCCGGGCCTCGTAGGCCCTCTGCGCGAGCTCGAGCGCACGCGCCGGGTCGTCGCCGCGATCCGCCTCGAACAGGGCCAGCTCGAGGTCGACGTTCTGGCCGGCGCCCTCCTGCAACCGGGCGATCGTGCGCGCCAGCGCGTATTGCTGGCGGGCCAGCTCGCCCTCGCCCGCCTCGGCGTGGAGGTCACCGAGCAGGATGACCGCATCGGGCTGGGGGAATCGGTCCACGACCGCCTTCAGCCGGCTGATCGCTGCGCCGGAGTCGCCGCGTGCGGCGTCGACGCGGGCGAGCCCCACCCCCGCGCCGACGAGCGTGGGCGCTGCATCGAGCGCGCGCTCGTAAGCGGTCGTGGCCGCCTCGAGGTCTCCCTGAGCGAGGTGGAGGTCTCCGAGCAGCGCGGCGACCGTGGCGGCCTCGAACGAGGAACCCGAGCCGGCGGCCTCCGCCCGCCGCATCGCCTCCGTCGCCCCTTCAAGGTCGCCGTGGAGCTCGCGCAGGTAGGACGTGCGGGCGAGGGCGGGCAGGCCCGGACGAAGATCGAGCATCTCCTGGAGACGGGCGGCGGCGCTGCCGTAGTGGCCGAGCTCCACATCCGCGTCGACGAGCACGCCGAGCACCTCGGCGCTGTGGGGACGCTGCAGAAGAGCGCGCTCCGCGTAGGCGTGGGCGTCAGCGAACGCGTGCAGCGCGAGGGCGAGGTGCCCGCGGCCGAGCAGCGTCCCCGCCTGGTCCCCGCCGAGCCGCTCGGCTCGGTCGAAGGCACGCGTCGCCAGGCCATAGAAGCTCGGGTCGCCGACCTCGAACGCGCGCTGCGTGTAGGCGGTGCCGAGCGCCTGCCATGACGCGAGGTCGGTCGGCTGCGCCTCCACGGCCCGCTCGAGAGCCGCCACCTGTGCAGCGACGGTGTGCGCCGTCGTCACCGTGGGTGCGAAGGCGGTGGGTTCGGCCATGGCGAACCGGCCGACGGCCAGCCCGGTGAGCAGGGCCATGGCCGCGACGGTGACGACCATCCTGCGCTGACTTCCCATGGACGTGCCGGCCCTTCTTCGATTTCGGAGCTCTGCGAGTCGTTTCGAGATCCGGACCCGACCGCAGAGCCGACAGCACCGAACGCCTCACATGTTCGTATCCGGTCGGCCGGCCGGATGGGTCCCCTGAAAGGCACTTTCGTGACCCGCAGCGTCGTTGACAGTGACACCACAAGTGCGCAGGCCAAGCCGCCGAACGGTCCGCCACGGCATCGGCGGGGCGTCCGCCTTCCGGACGGCCTTCGTGTCGCGCTCGTCGGTCTCGTCAGCCTCGCGGTGGGAGTTGGCCTGACGGTCCTGGTGACGGAAGCGCTCCGGGGAACGCGCACGCCGGTCGGCGAGGTCACGCCCGTCGCCGACCTGCCGATCGGTCAACCCCCCGAGGTGGAGTCGTTCAGCGGGCCGACCCCACCCGGTCAGCCGGCGGACACGCCGGAGGCGGCGGTGCGTGCCTTCCTCGACGCCGAGGTCGCCGGCGACTACGCCGCCTCGTACCTGCTCCTCGCCGCCGGCGACCGGGGGGAGTACCGCACCGCGGCCGGCTGGGTCGCGCTGCATGCCGACGTTCTGCCCCCCGTGACGGGCTACGAGGTCGAGCAGGCGACCGTCGGGGACGGCCGGGCGGCCGTCGTCGCGCTCGTCGGCTTCGAACCGAGCCTCGACCACGTCATCGGGCTCGTCCCCGGTCGCGCCCGGGCGACGTGGTCGGTGGTGGCCGAGGACGGCGGCTGGGCGGTGGCACTGCAGGAGTCGACCTTCGAGCCGCTCCATCCACCGGACGGCGAAGCGGGCGAGGCCGTGCGGGAGTGGGCCCTGTCACGCCAGGAGTGCCGATCCGGAGGGGAGCACTCCTCGGTCCTCGGGCAGCCGGCGCTCGCACGGGAGCTCTGCGGCAGCGACGGTGCGGTGGAGGTGGGACCGGTCGAGCCCTTCAGGGAGGGCTTCGACACGAACGGCATCCTCGCCGCCTACGGCGAGCCGGTCCTCGAGTGGGCGCGCGTCGTACCGGTGATCGCACCGATCGAGCTTCGTGTGGTCGTCGCGCCTGTCGGTAGGCAGTGGCGGGTCATCGGGGTGCTCCAGAGCCGGACACCGCGATGAGCGGCCCAGGGCTGCGGTGTCGCGGCCCTCCGCTGCCGTCCCGCCCCGCTCACCCCCGCTCCATCTGCCTTCAGGAGGCATCCGCATGTCATCATCCGCTCTGTCCACCCCCCACCGGCGGTCGACCACGGTGCTGCTCGCCCTCGGCCTGAGCGTCGCAACCGCGATGGCCCTGCTGTCGATCGCCGACGCGTCGAGCCACCGCGAAGCACCGCTCATCATGGAAGACCCCGTCGCGGACAACACCGACCTGTACGCGTTCACCAGTCCCGACCGCCCCGACACCGTCACCCTGCTCGCGAACTTCGTGCCCTTCCAGGAGCCGGGCGGTGGCCCGAACTACTTCCGGTTCGGCGAGGACGTCCGCTACAACATCCACATCGACAACACCGGCGACGCCAATCCCGACATCACCTACGAGTTCCGGTTCACCAACGCAATCCAGAACCCGAACGAGTACCTGTACGGTGATCCCGTCGCCGCACTCGATGGGCGGGGGACCCTGCCGATCACCAACCTCGACGACGACACCTACAACTTCCGGCAGACCATGTCGGTCTTCGAGGTGCGCAACGGCCGGCGTACCGCCTTGGGGAGCAACCTCACGTTGCCGCCCGAGCACGTGGGGCCGATCACCACCGGCGACGACGCCAACTACAACCAGCTCGCGCAGCAGGCGGTGCACGACGTCGCCAGGGGGATCCGGGTGTTCGCCGGGCAGCGCGACGATCCCTTCTACGTCGACATCGCCTCGATCTTCGACATCGGCACCCTGCGGCCCTTCCAGGGCGCGCACGCGCTGACGCAGCGCCCCGCCGAGGAGGGCCGCGACACGTTCGCCGGGTACAACGTGCACACCCTCGGACTGCAGGTGCCCAAGACGCTGCTGCGTGGCGCTGCCAACGACCCGGTGATCGGCGTGTACTCCACGGCCGAGCGCCGCAAGGTCCGGGTGTTCGCACAGAACTCCAGCGCCGCCCCCGTTCACCGGGGCCGCTGGGTGCAGGTGTCGCGCCTCGGCATGCCGCTCGTGAACGAGGTGGTCGTCCCCCTCGGGCTGAAGGACGCCTTCAACTCCATCCCGCCGTCGGCCGACGCCGACGTGTTCCCGCAGCTCGACGCCCCGCCGCTGTCCACCGAGGGCCCCATCCCGCTCGTGACGGACCCGATCCTCGCGGCGCAGATCAACGCGGTCTACGGCATCGAGGTGCCGCCCGCTCCGCGCGAGGACCTCGTGGCGATCTTCCTCACCGGCATCGAGGGCGTCAACCAGTCCCCGAGGCTGTCCCGCCCGTCCGAGATGATGCGGCTCAACATGGACGTCGCCCCGTCGAACGCCGACCTCAACGCCAACAACCGCCTCGGCGTGCTCGCCGGGGAGAACGACGGCTTCCCCAACGGGCGCCGTCCCGGTGACGACGTCGTCGACATCGCGTTGCGGGCGGTGGCGGGGGCCACACCCTTCACGCCTGACTTCAACGTCGCGCCCAACAACGAGCTGACCGATGGTGTCATCCGCAACGACAAGCCGTTCCTGAACCAGTTCCCGTACCTGGCGACGCCCCACCGGGGCTTCGACCTCACCAACCGCGACCGCGTCCCCGGCGCCCAGCCCCAGACCCCCGGCAGCTAGGAGGTATGGCGATGAACCGTCCCCACCTCCTGGCACGCCCCCGCCTTTGGGCGCCCGCCCTGGCAGGTGCGATCGTCACCGCGCTCGCCCTCCTGCCGCTCGGCAGCATGACGTCGGCGCAGGAAGCCGCCGACGCCGACCCCCGGGTCATCGACCCTGAGGACCCCTGCTCGACGCCGGCTCCGCCGGCGCAGTTCTCCGACCGCAACGACATCGCCGAGGTGCACCGCGCCTCCGTCGACTGCGCGTTGGCCAGGGGAATCACCCAGGGCACCGGCGACGGCCGTTACGCACCCCGCATGGCGGTGCGTCGCGACCAGATGGCCTCCTTCGTCGTACGGACGCTCCAGGCGGCGGGGGGCATCGACATCCCCGCCCCGTCGGATCAGGGCTTCACCGACGTCGCCGGAAACACCCACGAGGACGCGATCAACCAGCTCGCGGCCCTTGGGATCACGCAGGGGCGGACGCCGACGCGCTACGCGCCGGCGGAGCCGGTGCGCCGCGATCAGATGGCGTCGTTCCTCCTGCGTGCCGCCAACCTCGCCTTCGGCACGACGTTCGAGGCCGTCGGCGGGCCGCACTTCGCCGACGTGTCGCCGACGAACGTGCACCGGGGCACCATCGACGCCGCGTTCGAGATATTCGGACTGACGGTCGGCCAGACGGCGAACGCGTTCGCCCCTGGCCGATCGGTGCGTCGTGACCAGATGGCGACGTTCCTGATCCGACTGCTCGACGTCACCGAGCTGACCGACGGGGAGACCGCAGCGACGAGCCTCCTGCCGGGGCTGCCGGAACAGGTCGACGACCTGATCGACGGGGCGACCGACGCCGTCGGACAGGTCGAGCCGCTGCGCGGTGTCACGGACGCCATCCGGGAAACCGAGCTGCTCGACGGCGTCACCGACGTCCTGCGAGACGACAACGCCCCCGCTGGTGGCTCGACGGCGCTCTCCGACGAGGCGCCCGCTGACACCGGCGCGTCCGACCCACCGGCCGCGTCCGACGAGCGGTCTGGCGTTGGCGGCCTGATCGATCGGATCGTTCCCTAGACAGGCGGTCCTCCACGGAGGAAAGCCCTCCAAGAGCCGCGCACAGGCCCCGACCGCTTGCCGGTCGGGGCCTGCGCGCGCGGGGCCCGCATGGGTGTGCGTTTGTCCGCCCCCTGAGAGGGGCAAGCCTCCCAAAGGAGAGCCTTTCCGACTGATGGGAGCACCCGGTGAGCATCAACCAGATCTTCGGCTACGCCGTCGGCGGGGTGTACATCCTCGTCGGGCTGCTCGGCTTCACCGTTACGGGTGGCGTCGGCTTCGCGTCGCCGGAGGGCGGCCTGCTGCTCGGCATCTTCGAGGTCAACCCCCTCCACAACATCGTGCACCTGGCGATCGGTGCGGCCCTCGTCGGCGGGGCAGCGGCCGGCCTCGGCGCCTCGCGCATGGTGAACACCGCGATCGGCGCGGCTTACCTCCTCGTCGGCGTGCTCGGTGTGCTGGTGCCCGAGGACGCCCAGGCGAACGTCCTCGCCCTGAACGTCGCTGACCACGTCCTGCACTTCGCCACCGGCGCCGCCGCGCTCGCCGTGGGGCTGGCTGCCGACAAGGATCGCGCGACGAGTCGCGTCTAGAGCGCGGGGCGGGAGGGGGTTCCCGCCCCCGCCGCGGGCTGCCCGCCGGGCTTGTGGCGCGCAGATTCCACCAAGCCAGCCTCCTATCGACGTCGAACTCCTGATGAGCGCTCGCCTCCCCGGCGGCGCCGGCTTGAGGCCTACAAGGAGTTCGACCGATGTCTGCGAAGCTTGCTCGTGTTCGGCTGTTGGCGGTGGCGGTTGTGGCCGCGTTGGGTCTGGCGGCGTGTGGTGGGGGTGATGAGG
>DATLGH010000105.1 GCA_035540635.1 Egibacteraceae bacterium
GGTCAGGGCAACGGCGGCCAGGGCGGCGGCGGTGGGGGTGGCGGCGCCCCGACCGGTCCTGTCACCGATGGCGGTGCCCGGGAGGGCACGGGCAGGGGCAGCGGGTCGGGGGACGGCGACGGCGACGGCGCGCCACGCGACGACAGCCGCCTCGACGAGGAGTCCGTCTACGACCCTCCGCGGCGTCCCGGCACGAGCGGCGAGGAGCTGCGGCTGCCGGGCCGCCCCGGCGGAGAAGGCGGGGAGATCGACGAGGGACGGGCTCCGGGGCAGGGCGTCGCGTCCACGCCGCGGGTGCCGTACCGGCAGGTGCTGGGCGCCTACCGGGAAGCGGCCATCCGCGCCATCGAGCGCGACGGCTACCCGCACCGGCTGCGGACGACGGTCCGCGACTACTTCGACGCCCTGGGACGGTCGAGCAGCGGAGGGCGGCCATGACCGCGGACGGTGAAGGGACAGGCGTGACCGCAACGACCGCCCAGATGACCCCGGAGGACTTCGCCCGCCTCGCCGAGGAGGTGGAGGCGCAGGTCCGCCAGGTGATCGTCGGTCAGCAGACGCTCGTGCGCGACGTGCTCGCCGGGCTGCTCGCCGGAGGCCACCTGCTCCTCGAGGGCGTGCCCGGGCTCGGCAAGACCGTGCTCGTCCGCGCGCTCGCGCGGTCGCTGTCCCTCGACTTCGCCCGCGTGCAGTGCACGCCCGACCTCATGCCCGCCGACATCGTCGGCACGACCGTCCTCGGTGACGGCGTCGCGCCGTCGTTCCAGCCGGGACCGGTGTTCACCCAGCTGCTGCTCGCCGACGAGGTCAACCGGGCCACCCCGAAGACGCAGTCCGCGCTGCTCGAGGCCATGGCCGAGGGTCGCGTCACGGTCAGCGGCGTCACCCGCGACCTGCCCGCCCCCTTCTGCGTCCTCGCCACCCAGAACCCCATCGAGATGGAGGGCACCTACCCCCTGCCGGAGGCGCAGCTCGACCGCTTTCTCGTGAAGATCATCGTCGAGCTGCCGAGCAGCGAGGACCTCGTCGCGATCCTCGACCGCACGACGGGCACCGCCGACGCCGACCCCCGGCCCGTCGCCGGCGCGCCGCAGCTCCTCGCCGCCGCCCGCCTCGTGCGCGAGGTGCCGATGGCCGAGCACGTCACCCGCCATGCCGTCGACCTGGTGCAGGCCACCCATCGCGCCAAGTCGCCGGCGGAACCCGTCCGCCGCTACGTCCACCACGGCGCTTCGCCCCGGGGGGCGCAGGCGCTCGTGCTGCTCGCGAAGACCGCCGCGCTGCTCGCCGGCCGCCTCCACGCCGGCGTCGCCGACGTCCGGGCCGTGGCGGGCCCGTGCCTGCGCCACCGACTCGTCCTCGGCTACGAGGCCATGGCCGCCGGCGTCGACGCCGACGCGGTCATCGACGCGGTGCTCGAGGCCGTGCCTGCCCCGGCGGCACCGCTGCGGGGCGCGGGATGAGCACCGTGCTCGCCCCCGCCGCCGTCGCGCGCCTGCGGCGGCTGCGGCTCGTGACCCGCCGCCGCGTCGAGGGGCGCTACGCCGGGGCCCACGCCTCCCGGCGTCACGGCACCTCCCTCGACTTCGCCGACTACCGCGCCTACGTACCCGGGGACGACCCCCGCTGGGTGGACGCGCACGCCTACGCCCGCCTCGGGCGGCTGCTCACGAAGCGCTTCGAGGCCGAGTACGAGACGGCGCTGCGCGTCGTCGTCGACACGTCGGCGTCGATGGGCTTCGGCGGCAAGGCCGCCGCGGTGCGGGCCGTCGCCGCGGGACTCGCCGCGGTCGCGCTCGCCGGCGGGGACCGTGTCCGGGTGCTCCTGGCAGGCCCCGAGGTCGACCCGGGCCCGTGGCTGCGCGGCGCGCGCGGGCTCGCCCAGGCCCAGCGGCGGCTCGCGGCCGTCGAGATCGCCGGCGCCGCCGACCTCGCCGCGGCGCTGCGGCGAGCCCGCGCCGAGGGTCCACGGGGCCCGGTGATGCTCGTGAGCGACCTGCTCTTCGAGGGCTGGGAGGACGTCGTCACCGAGCTCGCCAGGGGTGAGGCGACGCTCGTGCACCTGCTCGGGCGGACCGACGTCGAACCGGACGTGCGGGGGGACCTGCGCCTCGTCGACGCCGAGACCGGCGCCGAGGTCGAGGTCGCCGTCGGCGAACGCGCGCTCGCCGACTACGCCGCGGCCCGCGACGCCTGGCTCGACGCGGTGCGCAGCGCGGCGACCCGCCGCGGCGTCGTCTACGCCCGCCACCTCGACGACGAGCCGGTCGAGGACCTCCTCGCGGTGCGACTCACCGGGCTCGGCGTGCTCGCATGAGGCGCATGAGATGCCCGCGGTGAACCTCACCGTCCCGGTCGGGCTGGCCGCGGCTGCGCTCGCCGTGCCGCTCGCGCTCTGGTACGTCCTCCGCTCCCGCCGGCCGCGCCGCGAGGTCGCGGCCACCTACCTGTGGGCGCGGGCCGACCGCTCGGTCGCGGCGGCGGTGCCGTGGCAGCGGTTCCGGCCCGACCGGACGTTCTGGTTCGTGCTCCTCGCGATCCTCGTCGGGGCCCTCGCGCTGGCCCGTCCGAGCGTCCCCGCGGAGGCGCAGCTCGGCGACCACACGATCGTCGTCGTCGACGTGTCGGGGTCGATGCTCGCCGACGAGGGCGGGCGCTCCCGCCTCGACCTCGCCCGTGAACGCGCCCGGCGGCTCGTCGACGCGCTCGGCCCCGGCCAGTCGATGTCCGTGGTGGAGGCCGGCGCGCGGCCGCGGATCCTCGTGTCCGCCGCGTCCGATGGCCGCACCCTCCGCGGGGCGCTCGACGAGCTGCGGGCCACGCCGGCTTCCGGCGACCTCGCCGGAGCGCTGACCCTGGCCGCCTCGCTGCACCGCCCCGGCGAGGTGACGACGACCACCGTGCTCACCGACGGCGTGATCGACGAGCAGGCGCGCGAGGCCGCCCCGGCGGACGTTCGCGTCGAGGCTGTCGGCAGCGACCGGCCGAACCTCGCCGTCACCCGGGTGCAGGCGGTCCCCGCCGGCGGGTCGCGCGCCGACGCGTTCGTCCAGGTCCGCAACTTCGGACGGCTCGCGGCCCGAGCGCGGGTGCAGGTCGCGGTCGGCGGGGAGGTCGCCGTCACCGAGGAGGTGACGCTCGCACCCCGGGGGACGAAAGACCTCGTCTTCACCCTCGCCCACCGCGGCGTGAGCGTGGTGGAGGCCGCGGTCGAGCCGGTCGGCACCGACCCCACCGGGCAGCCGGCGGGCGACGCGCTCGCCGCCGACGACCGGGGCTGGGCGGTCGTGAGCGCGTCGGGCGACGTCACCGCGCTCGTGGCCGGGCCGGGCAACCTGTTCGTCGCGCACGCCCTCCGCGCGGTCGAGGGGGTGGAGGTCCTCACCGCTCCCGGCGTCCCCGGGGACCTGTCCGGTGTCGACCTGCTCGTCGTCGACCGCATCCCCGCCGCTCCGCAACCGCCCGCCCCGACCCTCTACATCGCCCCGAGCGTCCCGCCCGGCGGCGTCACCGTCGGCGGTGTCCTCGAAGAGCCGACCCTGACGTTCCAGGACCCCGCCCACGAGCTGCTCGACGAGGTCGACCTGTCCGGGGTCGCGGTCGCCACCGCACAGCGCACGTCGGCCCCCGAGCTCGCGTCGCTGGCCGGCGGCCCGGCCGGGCCACTGCTGCTCGCCGGCCGGCTCGGCGGCGTCCCCGTGGCCTACCTCCCCTTCGCTCTGGCCGACAGCACCCTGCCGCTCGAGGTCGCCTGGCCGGTGCTCGTGGCCAACGCCGTCGCCTGGTTGACCGACGCCCCGGCCGAGACGCCGCTCGTGGCGGGTGCGGAGGCCCGGCTGCCCGTGCCGCCCGGCGCGCGGGCGCTGCGGGTGCGTGCGCCGAGCGGCCGCGACCACGACGTCGAGCCGCAGCGCCCGCACGTGCGCGTCGACGAGGCGGGCGTCTGGCGGGTGTTCGCCGACCTGCCCGAGGGCACCGTCGAAGGTACGCCGGTCGCGGTGAACGCCCCCGCCGAGGAGAGCGACCTCGCCCGCGAGCGTCCCGCCCCCGCCCGTGAGGCGAGGGAGGCGCGCGAGGCCGGCGAGGACCCGGCGGCGGTCACGGCCCGGCGGGGACGCCGCGTCGTCGGTCGGGGGCTCCTCGCCGTCGTGCTCCTGCTGCTCGTCGTCGAGTGGGCGTCCTCCCACGGGCTGCGACCGCTGCGCGGCCGGCTGCGGCGGGCCGGGATGCGGGGCCCCCGGGCCGGTGGGGTCCCACCCCGGGGGCGCACCGGCCGGCTGGCGGTCGCGCGGCGCCGGGGGCGGGCGGCGACCCCGTGAGCTTCGACGCGCCCCTGTGGCTGCTCGCCCTTCCGCTGACGGGCGGCGTGGTGTGGGTCACGCGGCGGCACGGGGGCAAGCCGGCCTGGGACCCGAGCCGGCAGCATCGGGTGGCGACCGGTGTGCGCGCCCTGGCCGTCGCCCTGCTCGTCCTGGCCCTGGCCGGGCCGCGGTGGGAGGCCGGGGGACGCCGCGTCGACGTCGTCTTCGTCATCGACGCCTCCGACTCTGTCGGGCCGGCCGCCGCCGCCGGCGCGCGGGCGTACGTGGAGGAGGCGATCAGCGCGGCGGGACCCGACGACCGGGCCGCGCTCGCGCTGTTCGGCCGCGACGCACGACTCGAGCACGGGTTGCGCCACGACCCGCCTCCCGTCGACCCGGCCGTCGTCGTCGACGGCTCCGCCACCGACCTCGCCAGGGCCCTGCGCCTCGGGCAGGGCGCGGCCGGCAGCGACAACCGGCGGCGGGTGGTGCTTCTCACCGACGGGCGGCCGACCCAGGGGGACGTGCGCGAGGCGGCCCGCGAGCTCGCCGACGCCGGGGCCGGCCTCGCGATCGTGCGCCTCGACGCCGCACCGGTCGCCGACGTGCTCGTCGAGGAGGTGCGCGCTCCGGCCAGGGTCCGCGAGGGGCAGGAGTACGACGTCACCGTCGTCCTGCGCAACACCGGCGGGAGCCCGGCGCAGGCGGTGCTCACCGTGACCGCCGACGGACGGGAGGTCGACCGGCGGGCCCTGCGGCTGGAGCCGGGCGCGACCGAGGTCGGGGTCCCGCAGCGGGCGGGGGAGGGCGAGCAGCGCGCGGCCATCCGGTACGAGGCGCGGGTGTCCTCGCCGGCGTCCTCCGAGCCCGCCAACGAGGTCGGGCGCGCGGCCGTGCGGGTCGACGGGCCGGCGCGCGTGCTCGTCTACGAGCGCACCGCCGGTCTCGCGTCGCATCTCGTGGGGGGGCTGCGGGCCGGGGGGGTGCGCACCGACGTGGTCACCGCCCTGCCCGCCCTCGACGGCCTGCTCGCCTACGACAGCGTCGTGCTCGCCGACGTGCCGGCGCACGCGCTGGGCGACGACGCCATGTCCGCCCTCGACGCGTTCGTGCGCGACGCCGGCCGCGGGCTCGTCGTCGTCGGGGGACGCGAGTCCTACGGCCTGGGCGAGTACGACGACACGCCGCTCGAGGACCTGCTGCCGGTGTTCGCCAGGGTGACCGACCCCCAGCGCCGGCCCGAGGTCGCGCAGGCGTTCGTCGTCGACACCTCGGGCTCGATGGCGGCCTGCCACTGCAGGCCCGAGGCGGTGGGCGCGGGAGCCGAGCTGACCCAGGGTGGGGTGGTCAAGACCGAGATCGGCAAGGAGGCGGTGGCGCGCGCGATCGAGATGCTCGACGCGCAGGACCAGGTCGGGGTCCTCGCCTTCGACACCTCATCGGAGTGGGTCCTGCCGCTGCAGCACGTGCCCGACCAGGACACTGTCGACGCGGGCCTCGCACGCCTGCATCCGGGCGGCGGCCAGGACATGGGCGCCGCCATCCGGGAGGCCATCGCGGGCCTTCGCGACGTCGACGCGAAGCTCCGCCACATCGTGCTGTTCACCGATGGGTGGACGGAGAACCACGGCCCCCTGCTCGCGGCCGCGGAGGAGGCGCGCGAGGCGGGCATCACCCTGTCGACCGTCGGCACGGGCGAGGGGGCGTTCGACGAGCTGCGGCGGGTCGCCAACATCGGCGGCGGGCGCTTCTACCCCGGCCGGGACCTCCTGTCGATCCCCGACATCCTCGCCCTGGAGGTGCGCATGGTCGCCCGCCCGGTGGTCACCGAAGGCGACTTCCACCCGCGCGTCGCGGGCCTCACGCCGGTCACCGAGGGACTGCACGCGACCCCCCCGCTCGCCGGCTACCTCGCCACCACCGCCAAGCCGGCCGCGGAGCTGCTGCTCACCGCGGGCGAGGAGCGCGACCCGCTGCTCGCGCGCTGGCGGGCGGGTCTCGGCACCACCGTCGCGTGGACGTCGGACGTCGAGCCGCGCTGGTCGGCCGCCTGGATCGACTGGGAGGGGTTCTCGCGGTTCTGGGCCACGACGGTGTCCGAGACGTTCCCCGCCGACGCGGGCACCGACTTCGACCTCACCGCCACGGCCACGGCAGCCGGCCTGCGCCTCGCGGTGGAGCTGCCCGAGGCGCTGCCCGCCGACGTCGACGTGGTGGCGACGGTGACCCGGCCCGACGGCACCCGCGAGCAGGTGGCCCTCGACCGCGCGTCCCTGTCGGCGTTCGAGGCGGAGGTCGACGGCGACCGCGAGGGCGTCTACGCGGTGACCGCGACCCTCCAGCGCGGCGGTGAGGAGCTCGGGCGGACGAGCACGACCGCGATCCGCTCCTACTCCGCGGAGTACGCCGCGGTCGAGCCCGACCAGGCGCTCCTCGCCGAGGTGGTCGAGGTCGCCGGCGGCACGCTCGACCCCCCACCGGCGACGGTGTTCGACCCCGCCGGCCTGCCCGCGGGTGCGGCCGCCCGCGAGCTGTGGCCGTGGCTCGCCCTGCTCGCCCTCGTGCTCGCCCCGGTCGACGTGGGTTTGCGCCGGCTCCGGCTGGAGCGGGCGGACTGGGCGCGGGCGCGGGACTGGCTGCGCCGCCGGGGATGGCGCCGCCCGCCGCGCACGGCCGAGCGCGACGCGGCCACCGACGCGCTGTTCGCGGCCCGCGAGCGCAGCCGCAGGAGCTGACCTTCGGCGACCGGCGTGGGCTCACGTCGTGGATACCCTTCGAGGCCGTGATCCTTCGGCGCAAGACGATGCCCACCCACCTGCAGGAGGCCTGGACGCGGTTCCAGGGCCAGGCCGAGCGGGTCGAGGCGGCGCGCCAGGCCCTGCTCGGCTGCCTGCCGGTCGGCCGTGTCGATCCCGCACCGGTGCCGGTCGGGCTCGACCTGCTGCGCGACGAGCTCGCCGCGGTCGCCGGGGAACTGGACGCGTGGCGGGGGCCCGGCGTCGAGGACGCCTGGCAGGCCTGCCGCAAGGCCGTCGACGAGGCCGTCGGCGCCATCCCCGGCGCGCGCGGCGTGGCGGCCACCACCGGGGAGCTCGAGGCGCTGCTCGACGCGGTCGCGGGTGTTGTCGAGCCGCTCGACGCCTGGCATGAGGCCGAGCGCGCCTGGCTGCGCCAGCGGCAGCGCCCCGCCGGCCGGTAGCGCAGCGCAGTGGTCCCGAAACGCGGACGCTTTGCCCACAGCGCGCTGGCGGCCCAGTGGGCGGCGAAGTGTGCGCGCCGGGTGGTGCACCCCGGCGCGGCGGCGTCAGCCGAGCTCGGGGCTGCGGCGCAGGGTCTTCGTCTCCGACCGGCGGCGCTTGGCTTCGAGGCGGCGTTCGCGCGCCGCTCGGGTCGGCTTCGTCCGCCGGCGGCGCCGGGGCGGCGGACGCAGGGCGTCGCCGAGCAGCGCGGCGAAGCGGGCCTCCACCGCCTCGCGGTTGCGGGCCTGCGAGCGGTGCTCCGAGGCGGCGAGCACGAGCGTGCCGTCCTTGCTCATGCGGTTGCCGAGGGCCGCGCGGACGCGTGCCTTCTGCTCCTCGTCGAGGGCGGCGCTCGCCCCGACGTCGAACCGCAGCTCGACCTTCGTCGCCGACGTGTTCACGTGCTGGCCGCCCGGGCCGCCAGAGCGCGCGAAGCGCACCACGAGCTCCTCGTCGGGGACGGTCACCCCGCCCGGAAGTCGTATCGCCGCCATGGCGGGCAGTGTGCCCCGCCGCACGGGGCTGACGCTTCGCGCATGAGCGGCCAGCGGGGCTACCGTCCCCGACGTGCGTGACCGCCGCTCCACCGACCGCGAGATCGTCGCGCTCGCGCTGCCGGCGATGGCGGCGCTGGCAGCCGACCCGCTGCTCGGACTCGTCGACACCGCGCTCGTGGGCCGGCTCGGCGCGGTGCCGCTGGCAGCCCTCGGCATCAACGTCGCGGTGTTCAACGCGGCGTTCCTCGTCTTCAACTTCCTCACGTACGGCACGACCGCGGAGGTGGCCCGCCTGCGCGGTGCCGGCCGCCCGGACGACGCCGCCCGCTACGCCCTCCAGGCCTTGTGGCTCGCCGTCGGCCTCGGGGTCGTCGTCACCGCCGCGCTGATCCTCGCGGCCGAACCGATCGTCGGCGCCATGGGCGCGGCGGGACCCGTCACCGACCCGGCTCTCGCCTACCTCCGCGTGCGCGCGCTCGCGGCGGCGCCCGTGCTCGTCGTGGCGGTCGGCCACGGCGCGTTCCGCGGGCTGAAGGACACGCGCACCCCCCTGGGGGTGGCCGTCGGGGCGAACGCCGTCAACGCCGCGGCGAGCTACCTGCTGATCTACCCCGGTGGCCTCGGCGTCGTCGGTGCGGCCTACGGCACCCTGCTCGCGCAGACCGGCGCGGCGGTGGCGTTCCTCGTCCTCGCCCGGCGGCGGGGCCGCTTCCCGTTGCCCGGCCTGCGCGTGGACCTCGTAGCCATGCGCGCCATCGGGCGGATCTCGCGCGACCTTTTCCTGCGCACCGGCTCGCTGCTCACCGCGCTGCTCGTGTCGACGGCGGCGGCCACCCGCATGGGTGTGGAGGTCGTCGCCGCCCATCAGATCGCCCGGGAGCTGTGGACCATGCTCGCGCTCGTGCTCGACGGGTTCGCCGTCGCCGCGCAGGCGATGGTCGGCACTGCCCTCGGCGCCGGCCGCCACGAGCGGGCACGGGCCGACGCACGGCGGCTCGTGGGATGGGGGCTCGCCACCGGCACGGTGGCCGGTGCCGGCTATCTCGCTCTCGCCGTGCCGCTGCCGCGCCTGTTCACGGGCGACCCCGCCATCCTCGCCGAGGTCGCCGCCGTCTGGCTCGTCGTCGCGGCGCTCCAGCCGGTGGGCGGCGTCGTGTTCGTCCTCGACGGGGTCTTCATGGGCGCCGGCGACTTCCGCTTCCTCCTGTGGTCCACGGCCGCGGCGGCGCTCGGCGCCCTCGTTCCCGTTTGCCTCGCCGCGCTGACCTTCGGCTGGGGCCTCCCGGGCATCTGGGCCGGCATGGCCGCGCTCATGGTCGTGCGTCTGGCGGCCACGTCGGCGCGGCTGGCGGGCGGCAGGTGGGCGACCTCGCGGGGATAGCCCCGCCTGGGCTGGCGACCACACCGGCGCGCCGACCCCTTCGCCGAGCCCCCGGGTCGAGGTCACCGGCCAACCCGGCGCCGGTTCCCCCGCCTCCGGGGACGTCCCGGCCGGCCTCGACTTCAGCGGGCGAGGCGGTCCATGAGGGTGAGCAGGTGCTCGGGGGTGCGGTCCACGCGCGTCCAGGTCTGTTCGAGCGGCGAGCGGATGAGCTCGCCTCGCCGCTCGCCGACCATCACCCGGTCCGCGCCCTCGCAGAGCGCGGTGACGGCGGCGTCGCCGAGCACACCGGCGAGCACCCGGTCGCGCATGGTCGGCGACCCCCCGCGCTGCACGTGGCCGAGGGCGGTGACCCGGTAGTCGACGTCGAGGCCCTCGGAAACCCGCTCGGCCAGGGCGTAGGCGCCGCCGGCGTCGTCGCCCTCGGCGACGATGACGAGGCAGAAGCGCTTGCCGAGCGCGAACGATGCCCGGACGCGCTCGCGAACCCGCGCCGCGTCGGTGGGACGCTCGGGGACGAGGATCTCCGTGCCGCCGCCCGCCAGACCTGCGTAGAGCGCGAGCCAGCCACTGCGGCGTCCCATGACCTCCACGAAGAACAGCCGCCCGTGGCTGGCCGCGGTGTCGCGGATCCGGTCGATGAGCTCGAGGGCGGTGTTGACCGCGGTGTCGAACCCGAGCGTGAAGTCCGTCCCCGACAGGTCGTTGTCGATCGTGCCGGGGATTCCGACCACGCGGACGTGGCCCTCGCGACTGAGCGCGTCCGCGCCCCGGAAGGAGCCGTCGCCGCCGATCACCACGAGGCCCTCGATGTCGGCGAGGTGGAGGTGCTTGGCCGCCTGCCTGCGGCCCTCGCTGGTGCGGAAGGCTGGCGAGCGGGCCGTCCCGAGCATCGTGCCGCCCTGGTGGAGGATGCCCGACACCGCCCGGGCGTCGAGCGGGTGCAGGCGCCCCTCGATGAGGCCGGCATAGCCGTCCTGTACGCCGTAGGTTCCCACCCCCGCGGCGTCCGCGCTGCGGACGACCGCCCGCACCGCGGCGTTCATCCCGGGCGCGTCCCCACCGCTCGTCAGCACGGCGATCCGTCGCATGCCGCGCAGGCTACCGATCAGGCGCGGCGCTGTTCACGACACGAGGGCGGCGACCCGCTCCGGCGCGCGGCGCGTCACCGGCGGCCCGTGGGCCATGGCGAGGGTGTCGTAGGCCAGCCCGGCCAGGCGGCGAAGCGTGGCGGGCACCTCCGGCATCGCCGAGCACAGGAACCTCGGGCCGCGTGACAGGAACCAGACGTTGAACACCGCGTCGCCGGCGAGCAGCACCCCGGCCTGCGGCAGCCAGAACGCGCAGTGCCCCGGCGTGTGGCCAGGCGCGGCAACGACCTCGAGGCCGCCCGCCCCGGGCAGGCACTCCCCGGGACGCAGCACCCGTGCGCCGTGGACCGGTTCGGGTGCGCGGAGGAGGCGCGCGGCAAGCCGTCCCGTAACGGTGGCGTGCGGCTTCACCGGGCGCGGTTCGACCGCCCCGGTGAGCACGGCGTGGTCGGCCTCACCGATCCACACGGTCGGGGCGGCGCTGGATCGCGCGAACCGGGCGGCGGCACCCGCGTGGTCAGCGTGCCAGTGGGTGAGCAGCACGTCGCGCACGGCCCGTGGGTCGAAACCGGCGAGGCGGATGCTGCGCACGAGCCGGGGGCCGGCGCTGCGCCGCCCCGTGTCGACCACCGTCAGGCCCTCGCCCTCACCGTGCCCGTCGTTCGCGACGACGAACGCGTTCACGTAGGCGGCGACCTCCACCCGCCAGACCCCGTCGGCGAGCTGCTCGGTGTGGTTGTCCATGCCTCCGGCGACCTTCCTCGCAGCGCCGCAGCGCCGCAGCGGCGACAGGGCACACGCTTGGCTCCTCTGGGCACCGAGCATGGCGGCATGGCACGGACCCTGCTGCTCGCCGGCGTCCTGCTCGTGCTCTATGTGGTCGCGGTCCTCGCGGGAGACCGCGTCGCCTCCACCCGGCCGATGGTGACGCACTCGCGCGCCTACGGGCTCGTGAGCGGTGCGGTGGGAGGCGTCCTCATCGTCGTGGCGCTCGGCCTCTTCGCCACCCGCTGACACCCGCGTCGCGCGAACGAGGCGTCACACCGGGTCCGCAGCTGCCCCGAGCAGGGCCAGGGCCTCGTCGGCGTCGTCGGCGGCGACGAAGACCCGGATCCCCGCGACGAAGTCGAGGGAGGGATGCGCGGGGTCGGAAACGGCGGTCACCGCCGTGATCCCGTGCGCGGCCAGGGTCATCTGCACGAACTCCGCCTCGGCGGCCGTTGCGGCCACCGCGACGGTGACGCGGGGTTGTTCTTCGCGCTGCTCCATAGGAATCCCTCCGCACGCCGCCGACGGCCAAATACTAGGCTGTTGTGAACGATCATGGGTGGGGCGGGTCGACGCTCCGGCCGCCCTCTCCGCTCGGTGGCCATGGTCGCGGAACCGCCACGGCGGCCACACACACCCGCTCCAGGGCATCCTGGCGGCCCCGCCGGGTTGGCCTGCGGCGGCGGCCCCGCCTCCGCGGCGCGCCCGCCCTGCGCCGGAGGCCGGGCCAGGCCGCCCCGCCCCCGGCGCGGCCGGCATCACGGATGCGCTCAGGGTGGCCGAGCCGGTGAGGGTGGACGCGGGCAGGTTGGCGTCCCC
>DATLGH010000106.1 GCA_035540635.1 Egibacteraceae bacterium
GGCCGTGGCCCGCCCCCCGCGGCGGCCGGGCCACGGCCGGCGCCCGCCGGCCAGCCGGTCGCGCGGCCGGCCCGGCCCCAGGCCACGCCCGCGGTCACCTACGTCGGGCGCTGACGGCCGCCGGACGGCGCGGCGTCGCCCACCTGCCGGGGCGCGAGGCGGCCGAAGCGGCTGGCGTTAGCATTACCGGGCGATGGCCACGGACGACCTCACCGCCGAGCAGCACCGTCGACTGGCGGAGCTCGTGGCCGTGTACCCGGTAGCCGACGAGCTCGGGCGGCGGATGGCCGACTCCGGCCACGAGCTCTACCTCGTCGGCGGGACGGTGCGCGACACGCTCCTGCACGGCCGGGCGTCAGGCGACCTCGACTTCGCCACGTCGGCGCCGCCGGAGGAGACCGAACGCGTCCTCGAGGGGTGGGCCGACGCGGTCTGGCTGACCGGGGCGCGCTTCGGGACCGTGAGCGCGCGGAAGAACGACTGGCACCTCGAGATCACGACCTTTCGCGCCGACGTGTACGAGCCCGGCTCCCGCCGCCCCGAGGTCACGTACGGCCGCGACATCGAGGCCGACCTCGCCCGGCGGGACTTCACGTGCAACGCGATGGCGGTGCGCCTGGCCGAGCATCGCTTCGTCGACCCCTTCAGGGGGCTCGCGGACCTCCAGGCGGGGGTCCTGCGCACGCCCGTCGACGCAGAGCGCAGCTTCGGCGACGACCCGCTGCGCATGGTGCGCCTCGCGCGCTTCGCCGCCGTGCTCGGCGCGGAGCCCGACGAGTCCGCCCGCAAGGCGGCCACGGTGATGGCGGCGCAGATCGACACCATCAGCCGCGAGCGCATCCGCGTCGAGCTCGACAAGCTCGTCACGGCCCCCGAGCCCCGCAGGGGGATGGACCTGCTCTGCGACACGGGCCTCGCGCAGCGCTTCCTGCCGGAGCTTCCCGCGCTGCGCATGGAGCACGACCCGCTGCACCACCACAAGGACGTGTACGCCCACACGATGGCCGTCGTCGAGGGGTGCCCCGCCGACGACCGCATCCTGCGGCTCGCGGCGCTCCTGCACGACATCGGCAAGCCCGCGACGCGCGAGTTCCACCCCGACGGCAAGGTGACGTTTCACCACCACGAGGTGGTCGGCGCCCGCATGGCGCGGGAGCGGATGCGCGCGCTCACCTACGCCAAGGACGACATCGAGGCGGTGGCGCACCTCGTCCACCTGCACCTGCGCTTCCACGGGTACTCCGACCAAGCCTGGACGGACTCGGCCGTACGGCGCTACGTCCGCGACGCCGGCGACCAGCTCGCACGGCTGAACCAGCTGACCCGCGCGGACGTAACCACTCGCAACCAGGCGAAGGCCCGCCGCCTCGCGCGCGCGATGGACGACCTCGAGCAGCGCATCGCCCGCCTCGACGCCGAGGAGCGGATCGCCCAGATCCGCCCGCCGCTCGACGGCAACGCGATCATGGCCCACCTCGGGCTCGAGCCGGGACCGGCCGTCGGACGCGCCCGGGAGATGCTGCTCGAGGCGCGCCTCGACCGCGGCCCCATGACCGAGGAGGAGGCCTACCGGCTGCTCGACGAGTGGGCGGCCGCGCAGGAGCGCTGACGGGACCGCTCGGGGCGAGGGCTCCGCGCAGGCCCCGCATCAGTCCCGCGTATGCGCGGGACTGACGTGCCGACAACCCCGCCCGCGCCGCAGGCTGCGACATACACCTGACCGCGCCCTCAGCGCACCCGCGGATCCTTCACAGAAGCCTTTCCGGCTCTTGCCCTCACCGGTCCGTCCCTCGTACATTGGTTAGGCGAACCTAAGGAGGCCGCCGCTGTGCTCGTCTGTCACTGCAAGGTGGTGTACGACCACCGCATCCGCGAGGAGATCTCCCGCGGGGCTTGGGACGAGTTCGCCGTCGCTCGCGCGTGTGGCGCGGGCACGGGCTGCGGCGGCTGCGTGCCGGCCATCAGCCGTCTGCTCGCCGAGTGCGCCGGCTGCCCGCTGGCCGCCTCCGCCCCGGCGGGACCCCCGGCCATCGCCGTCTGAACCGTGAATCGGGGCGGGGCCTGCCGTGTAGGCTGAGCCCGACAGCCGAGACGGGGAAGGACGAAGGACCGCCGATGCAGGGCAGCCCGCAGGTCATCGAGATGCTCAACGAGGCGCTGACCGCCGAGCTCACCGCGGTCAACCAGTACTTCATCGCGTCGAAGATGGCCGCTGACTGGGGTTACGCGAGGCTCGCGAAGGCGTACTACGACGAGTCGATCGCGGAGATGCGCCACGCGGAGACCCTCATCGAGCGGATCCTGTTCCTCGAAGGCGTGCCGAACCTGCAGCGGTTGTTCTCCGTGCAGGTCGGCGAGTCGGTCGTCGAGCAGTTCCGCGCCAACCTCGACATGGAGATCGCCGCCGTCGAACGCTACCGCCGGGGTGTGGCGATCTGCCAGGAGCAGGGCGACCCCGGCACCCGCACCCTGCTCGAGGGGTTCCTCCGCGACGAGGAGCATCACGTCGACGAGGGTGAGACCGAGCTCGGCAACCTCGAGCAGCTCGGCGAGCCGCTCTGGCTCGCGAAGTGGGTCTGACCGGTCAGGCTCGGTGAAGGACGGCGGCGAGGCGGCGCACGCCCGGGTGGGCGAAGATCTCCTCCAGAAGCACCGGCCGCAGGCCCGCCTCGGTCGGGACGGCAAGGGGTAGCCGCCAGTTGGGGTACTCGTCGGTCGTGCCCGGCAGGTTCGGCTGGCGGATGTCGCCGAGGGCGTCGCCGAGGCTCGCCGCCACGACGAGGGACGGGGTGCGGGCGAGGAACGCGTGCATCCCGACGATGAGCTCCTCGACGCCGGCCTCCTCGCTCACGAGCCCCTCGAGCAGCAGCAACGCGGCGAGCTCGGCGCGTGCCCGCGCGGCGCGTGCCTCCTCCTCCCTCTGCGTGGTGTCCTCGCCGAAGAGGTCGAACTCCGCGCGCACCCGCTCGGCCTCGCCGGTCCACCACCCGGCCGCGGTCGGCAGGTCGTGGGTGGTGACGCTTGCGAGGGCGAGCTCGGGATAGCCGGTGGCCGGCAGCGGCCCCGCGCCGTCCGGCGAGCGCTCGAAGTAGAGCACCCGCGACCCGAGCACCCCGGCGTCCGTGAGCCGCTCGCGCACGCCCTCCCCGACCGTGCCGAGGTCCTCACCGACGACGAGCGCGCCGGCCCGCTCCGCCTCGAGGGCGAGGACGCCGAGGAGGTCGTCGCCGGGGTAGCGCACGTACGTGCCGGCCGACGCGGGCGCCCCCTCGGGGATCCAGTAGAGGCGGAACAGCCCGAGGACGTGGTCGACGCGGATCCCCCCGGCGTGGCGGAGCACGCCCCCGATCATGTCGCGGAACGGCGCGTAGCCGGTGAGCGCGAGCCGGTCAGGGCGCAGCGGCGGGAGCCGCCAGTCCTGGCCCTGCTGGTTGAACGTGTCGGGTGGCGCGCCGACCGTGACCGCGGCGGCGAGGTCGTCCTGCAGCGCCCACGCGTCAGCGCCTCCCCCGTCCACCCCGACGGCGAGGTCGTGGACGATCCCCACGGCCATGCCGGCGTCGAGCGCGGCGCCCTGCGCGGCGGCGAGCTGGGTGTCGCACAGCCACTGCAGCCACTCGTGGAGCGCGACGCGGTCGGCGAGCTCGCCGCGGGCCTCGGTCACCGCCGGGCTCGCCGGGTGGCGCAGCGCGGTGGGCCACTGCGTGTAGGGCGTGCCGTGGCGCTCGGCGAGTGCGCAGAACGTCGCGAAGTCGACGAGCCCCTGACCCTGCTGCGCGCGGTACGTGGCGAACGCGGCCTCCCGTGCAGGGGCGCGCGGCAGGGCGAAGAGCAGCTCGAGGGCTGTCATCTTCGCGCGGAACGCGCCGTCCCGGTCGATGCGGTCGCTGCGGTTGGCCGCCTGGAGCGGGGCGGCGAGACCGGCGACGCGCTCGCGGGTGGCCGTGTCGACGCCCTGGAGCGCGGCGACGTCCTCGACGCGCAGGTAGAGCGGGTTGCGGAACCGACGGCTGGACGGGTAGTACGGCGACGGCTCGACGGGCACGACGGGGGTGGCGGCGTGCAGGGGGTTGACGAGGACCATGCCCGCCCCGAGCTCGGCCGCGCTCCATGCCGCGAGGCGGCGGAGGTCCCCGAGGTCGCCGATGGCCCAGCTGTCGGCGGAGCGCACCGCGTAGAGCTGCGCCATCCAGCCCCAGACGCGCCGGGCTCCGCCGCGTTCGGGGTCCGCGAGGCCCGCGAGCGGGCACCGGCCGGGTGCGACGACGAGGAAGGCCTCCTCGTCGTCGACCGCGAGCCGGTGGTAGCCGGTGGGCAGGTCAGCGGGCAGCGCCTGCCCCGCCGGCAGGCCCCGCGCGCCGCCCTCCTCGAGCTGCACCTCGACCTTCGCCGCGTCGCGCAGGGCCGGCACCTCGAAGCTCGTGGGATGGCCGTGGCGGGCGACGATCGTGTGCGGCAGGCGCCGGCGAGCCGCGGCTCGGGCGCGGTCGAGAGCGTCGGCGGCCTCGTCCGCGGCGGCCGGGACGTCCATTGCGGCGAGGACCGCGCGGACGGTGGCGGCGGGCACGTCGACGCGCCGGCCGGTTGCGTCGGTGTAGGACGTCGCGACCCCGTGGAGGTCGGCGAGCTGGGTCAGTGTGTCGTCGGGCACTGCGCCTCCCGGCTGTCCATGCAAAGGCCCCGCCGCCGGCGGGGCCCGAGGAAAGGGACCGGGCGTGCGGCTACCGGCGGGGCTTTACCCGCGCGCTGTCGAGGCCGCCGGTCTTCTGGAAGATGTCGTCGATCTCGTCGATCATGCTGAGCAGCTCCTCGGCGTCGGCGGCGTCGACGCTCGCCTTCACCTTCGTGCACTGCTTGAGGACCTGCCACGCGAGGCCGTGGAGCTCGGGGAACTCCTCGAGGTGCGGCGGCTTGAAGTAGTCGCTCCAGAGGACCGACAGGTGGTGCTTGGCGATGTCGGTGCGCTGCTCCTTGATCATGACGCAGCGCTGCCGGAACACCTCATCGTCGGAGTCGTGGTACTTCTGGATGGCCTTCAGGGCCGACTCCGCTTCGATGCGGGCGAGCTCGGGGTCGTAGATGCCGCACGGGATGTCGCAGTGGGCGTGGACGGCGCGGGGCGCGTCGAGGCGGTCGATCAGCCGTAGCAGCCGGGCAGCAAGGGACATGGGCGGACTCCTTCTCGCGACGGGGATACCGATTCGCTCCCCCGACACCATATCCCCCATGCCATCGAGGAAACGCTGGCGTTGGGCGCTGGCCGCCGGGGCGGTGCTCGTGGGGGCGGCTGCCGCGCACGGCCGGTTCGTCGTGCGGGGCGAGAGCATGACGCCCACGCTCGAGCCCGGCGACCGCCTCCTCGTGCGGCGCTGGCCGGCGCGGGCCCGCCCCGGTGACCTCGTCGTCGTCGTACAGCCCGGCCCGCCCGACCGGCTCGTCGTGAAGCGCCTCGCCGCCGCCCGCAGCTCGCGGCTCACCGTCCTCGGCGACAATCCCGCGGCGAGCACCGACAGCCGCCACTACGGCGACCTGCCGCGCGGGGCGCTGCGCGGCAGGGTCGTGTACCGCTACGCGCCGGCGGAGCGGTCAGGTCGTCCGTGAGGCCGACTGCTCCACGAGGCGGGGGAGGTCGGCGACGGGCTGGGCGATGAACTCCTCGACCATCTGGCGGCAGACGTCGTCGGGGAACTGCGCCGGCGGGGACTTCATGAAGTAGCTCGACGGGCCGAGGAGCGGGCCGCCGAGGCCGCGGTCCATCGCGACCTTCGCGCAGCGCACCGCGTCGATGACGACGCCGCCGGAGTTGGGCGAGTCCCACACCTCGAGCTTCAGCTCGACGTTGAGCGGCACGTCGCCGAAGTTGCGGCCCTCCATGCGGATGTAGGCCCACTTGCGGTCCTCGAGCCACGGTACGTGATCGCTCGGCCCGATGTGGATGCTGTCCCTGGCGATCCCGTGCTGCATCTGGCTCGTGACCGACTGCGTCTTCGAGATCTTCTTCGAGGCGAGGCGCTCGCGCTCGAGCATGTTCATGAAGTCCATGTTGCCGCCGAAGTTCAGCTGGTACGTGCGGTCGATGGTGACGCCGCGGTCCTCGAACAGGCGGGTGAGCATGCGGTGGGTGATGGTCGCGCCGACCTGGCTCTTGATGTCGTCGCCGATGATCGGCAGCCCCGCGTCGGCGAAGCGCCTGGCCCACCCGGGGTCGCTCGCGATGAACACCGGCAGGCAGTTGACGAACGCGCAGCCGGCCGCGAGCGCCTCGCCGGCGTAGAAGCGGGCGGCCTGCTCGCTGCCGACCGGCAGGTAGCACACGACGACGTCGGCGCGCGCCGCGCGCAGGGCCTCGGCGACGTCCACGGGCGGGGCGTCGGACTCCTCGCAGGACTCGGCGTAGTACTGGCCGAAACCGTCGAGCGTCGGCCCGCGCAGGACCTCGACGCCGACCGGCGGCACGTCGGCGAACTGGATGGTGTTGTTCGGCGGGGCGACGATCGCCTCGGCGAGGTCGTGACCGACCTTCTTCGCGTCGACGTCGAAGGCGGCCACGAACTGGAGGTCGTTCACGTGGTACCCGCCGAGTTCGACGTGCATGAGCCCCGGGACGCGCCCCGCGGGGTCGGCGTCGGCGTAGTAGTGCACGCCCTGGACGAGCGCACTCGCGCAGTTGCCCACCCCGACGATCGCAACGCGGACACCTTCGTCGCGCGGGAGGTTGACGGCCTGCGTACGGTCGGCCGTTCCACGGCGTGGCATCAAGGGTTCCTCCTGGGGGCTCATTGGCTCCGCAGCCTGCTCGGCATGACGTCGTCGGCGGGTGGTGCGGGGGGTGGGGGCGCGGGAGCGTCCGCCTCGCGTTCGGCGAGGGCGGCCCGCTCCGCGGTGATGAGCTCGTCGAGCCAGGCGATGTCCGCCGCCGTCGTGTCCAGGCCGTGGCGCACGAGCGACACCGTGTAGGTGTCGGCGCGCGTCCGGCGCGCGCGCTGCAGCGAGCGGCGCGCCTCTTCGAGCTTCAGCTCGAGGTAGGCCTTGCGACGCTCGAGGAGGCGGATGCGGATCTCCGGGCGCAGGTAGCCGAAGAAGGCGAGCCGCAGGGAGAACTTCTCGTGCTCGACCCCGTTGCCGGCTCCCTCCTCGATGAGCTCGAGGAACTCGCGCTCACCGACGTCGGTGATGCGATACTCCTGCTTGCGGCGCGACGTCTGCGGCTCGGCGGTGAGCTTCGCCACCGCTCCGCGCTTCTCGAGGCGGCGCAACGTGGGGTACAACGAGCCGAACGACACCGTCCAGAACAGCCCGAGCTTCTGCCCGAGCTGCTTGCGCAGCTCGTAGCCGTGCATCGGGCGCTCCTTGAGCAGACCGAGGATGGCGAGCTCGAGCATCATGGCCCTCCTCTGCGGGTAGTGGCGGAATCGGCGGATGCATCGGCGCGATGTATCACCGCGATATAGCGGGATGATACATCGGCACGCTACCCCTTGCCGACAAACCGCCCGCCGACCCGCCAACGCACTGACCGGCCGGCGCCACGCCCCGTACACTTGTGCCCCGATGAAGGGCCAGATCGACTACCGGATCGCCAAGCGCGCACTCGTGCGCCAGGTCTCCCGCGGGTCCGTGGCGATCCGCGACGTGTGCGACGCGCATCCCGAGCTTCTGCGCGCGGCCCGCAACGTCGGGGCGGTCACCGACCGCGCCTGCCCGATCTGCAACCTCGCCGACGACCGGGCCGCCGTGCCGCGCGACCCCGCAGACACGCTGCGCCTCGTGACCTACGTGTACGGCGACGACCTCAAGCGCAAGTCGGGTCAGGTCGTGTGGAGCCGCAGCGAGCTCGACGGGCTCGCAGCGACCCACCGCTCCTTCACCGCCTACGTCGTCGAGGCATGCCTCGTGTGCGGGTGGAACCACCTCGTCGAGAGCTTCCTCCTCGGTCGAGCCCACGCGGGCTGAGCCGGGCCGGTCGGACAGCCGAGGCCGGGCATGGCAGACTCTCGGGGATGACGAGGCGGCCGCATCCGGGCCGCTCGGCCGGACGCCCTCGACGACAGCCCCCCAGGCCTTCTGGCCGCGCGAGCGCCCGCACCGCCCCCCGCGGTGCGGGCGGCACGCGCCTGCCCGCCCGCGCGCGGCAGCCGGCCGCGCCCGCGGGCGCCCGGTCCGCCCGTCCCCGCACCGGCGTCGGGCAGCGTCCGCCGCGCCGCCCCCCGCGCCCGCGCCCGCGCCCGCGCCCGCGCCCGCGTTACTGGTACCGCCGGCCGGTGGCCCTGCTCCTCCTCGTGCCGGGGGTCCTCGGGCTGTTCGGCGGCGTCGTGCTGTTCTTCTACTTCTTCACGTCCGTGCCGCTGCCCGAGGACGTCGGCGAGGCCGGCACGGTCATCTACGACGTCACCGGCGCGGAGGTCGCCACGCTCCAGGCCCAGGGCAGCCGCGAGGACGTCGCGCTCGCGAGCCTGCCGCGGCACGTCGTCGAGGCGGTCCTCGCCGCGGAGGACGCCGAGTTCTACTCGCATCCGGGCATCAGCCTGCCCGGCATCTTCCGCGCGGCGATGGTCAACGTCACGAGCGGCCAGGTCACCCAGGGCGGCTCGACGATCAGCCAGCAGTACATCAAGAACGTCACCGCCGACGACGCCCGCACGGCCCTGCGCAAGGTCCGCGAGGCCGCCCTCGCCGTGAAGCTCGAGCAGCAGTTCACGAAGGACCAGATCCTCGAGTTCTATCTCAACTCGATCTACTTCGGCCGGGGCGCCTACGGGATCCAGGCAGCGGCCGCGGCGTACTACGCCAAGGACGCCGTCGACCTCACCAAGGCCGAGGCCGTGCAGCTCGCCGGCATCCTGCCCTCGCCCTCGCGCCTCGACCCGGCCCGCGACCCGGCAGGGTCCGAGCGGCGCTACCGCTACGTGCTCGACCAGATGCTCACCGCCGGCACGCTCGACGCGGCCGAGGCCGGCATCCTCGCGGCGGAGATGCCGACACCCCAGGAGCCGAGGCCGATCCAGTTCCGCGACGCGCCGTTCTTCCTCGACCTCGTCCAGCGCGATCTCGTCGCCCGGCTCGGCGACGAGCAGGTCTACCGGGGGCTCGAGGTCACGACGACGCTCGACCTCGGGGTCCAGGCGGCGGCCGAGGCCGCCTACCACGAGGTCCTCGTGCCGGGCGTCCCCGAGGGGGCGACGGGGGCGCTCGTCGCGCTCGACCCGGCCACCGGCGGGGTGCGCGCGCTCGTCGGCGGCAAGGACCACGCGACCGACCAGGTGAACATGGCGCTCGCGGCGCGCCAACCGGGGTCGACGTTCAAGCCGTTCGCGCTCGCAGCCTGGATCGAGGAGGGCAAGTCGCCAGAGAGCTACTTCCCCGCGCCGGCGACGTACACGATGCCGGGCGTGCGGGTGGACGGACGCCCTTACGAGATCAGCAACTTCGGCGGCGCTGCGTTCGGGCAGCTGAGCCTGCGGGAGGCGACCTGGCGCTCGGTCAACACCGTCTACGGGCAGGTCTTCGAGAAGGTCGGGGGAACGAAGATGGTCGACCTCGCCCGGCGCGCGGGGATCGACGGCGCGATGGATCCCGGCGACTCCTCGGTCGTGCTCGGCACCCCCGAGGTCACCCCGCTCGAGCTCGCGGAGGCCTACAACACCTTCGCCGCCGGCGGGATGCACTACGAGCCGATCACCATCCAGCGGGTCGAGCGCGACGGCGAGGTCCTCTACTCCGCGCCCGTACGCGGCGACAGGGCCTTCAGCGAGCAGGTCGCCTGGACGGTCACCGACGTCCTCCAGGGGGTGCTGCGCAACGGCACGGCCCGGCGCGCCGACCTCGGCCGCCCTGCCGCGGGCAAGACCGGCACGACGACGAACCACGCCGACGCCTGGTTCGCCGGGTACACCCCTCAGCTGACTGCGGTGGTGTGGATGGGCAACCGCGACGACAACCGCCGCATGCCGGGGGACCCGACGGGCGGCGAGCTGCCGGCGCAGGTGTGGAGGGCGTTCATGGCGAAGGTGCACGCCAACCTCGACGTGGCGAGCTTCCCGTCGCCGGGAGGCACGCTCCAGGTCGTCAACCCGAGCCCCTCTCCCGAGCCGACGCAACCCTCGTGCGACCCGGGGGAGGTCTGGAGCTCCGCGCGCGGGGAGTGCGTCGAGGCGTCCCCTTCGCCCTCGCCGTCGCCCGAGGCCGCGCCCTCGCCTTCCCCGGAGCCGGCCGTCACCCCCGCCCCCGCGCCGGGTCCGTCGCCGGGCCCGGCCTCCGACCCCGCTCCGCCCGCGCCGCCGCCGCCGGTCCTGCCCGCGCCGCCGCCACCGGCGCAACCGCAGCCCCCGCCGCCCGAGCCGTCGCCGGAGGCCTCACCGGCCCCCGCCCCGGGGGAGGGCGGCTGACGCCGACGTCCGCGTGCTGTCGACGATCACCGAAAGGAGCACCACGGCGCGCACCGCCACCGCGGCGGCGAACCAGCCGTAGCCGGGAGCCGGCTCGAGCCCCTGGAGGCCGCCGAGGAACGGGAAGCGCAGGAGGAACACCGCCGCGTCGGCTACGAGGAAGGCCATGACCGGGGCGGCACGCGGCGAGGCCAGCGCGAGCAGCGGCAGCAGCCAGAGGCTGAACTGTGGCGAGTAGACCTTGTTCGTGAGCAGGAACCACGCGAGCAACGGCAGGGCGAGCTCCCACCAGCGCTCGGGGGGGCGGCGGCGCGCGCCGACGATCACGATCACCGCAGCACCGGCGACGAGCACGGCGGCGGACGCGGCGTTGAGGACGGGGACGGCGAACGCCGCCCCCCGGACCTGCTCGGCGAGGTACCAGAGGCTGTCCCAGTCCGCCTGTCGCTCCCGGTTGAGGTCGATGAACCGGCGCCATCCTACGGGGGCGGTGAGCAGGACCGGCAGGTTGACCGCCAACCAGGCCGCGGCGGCGGCTGCCGTGTGCGCGGCCGCGTCCCGGGGCCGGCGCTGCGCGAGCCGGGTGGTGACCACGAGGGGCACGAGCAGCGCGGGGAAGAGCTTCGCGGCCGCGCCGAGGCCGGCGGCGCCGCCGGCTGTCGCGTCGTGTCCGTGCTGGTGCGCGACGACGCCGGCGACGAGCAGGGCGACCGGCAGGGGATCCCAGTTGACGAAGGCGGTGAGGGCGAGCGTCGGCGCCGCCGCGTACCACAGCAGGCGGGCAGGGGGCAGGCCCGCCCGTGCGAGGAGTACGAGGGTGGCGAGCGCCGCCGCCGCTCCGAAGGCCGCGGTGGCGTGGAAGAAGGCCGCCGCCCGGCGGTCCGCCGGGACCCAGCCGACCGCCGTGGCCGCCGCCCACATCTGCGCGCCGGTGAGGACCGGGTACTCGAGAGGGTGGTCGCGGTAGGGCACCGCGCCGGCGTCCAGGCGCGCGGCGAACCACAGGGCGTAGACGTCGGTGTAGCAGGACCGCGTGTACTGCTCACCCCTGGCCCAGGCGTCCTCGCCGAGACAGCGGGCCTTCGACCACCAGCCGACCGTGAGGACAGCGCAGCACAGCAGCCCGACCCCGGCGAGCACGAGGCGGCGGGCGGCCTGGGGGTCCGGCCGGTCGCGCACCGCCCCACCCTAGTCCGCCCCTCGGCGAACAGGGGCAGGTGGTCAGCGGAGCGCGTCGGCGTCCTCCTCGGTCGACGCGTCGTCGTCGGCGGGCGGCGCCGGTGCGTACCTCGGCACGGGGTCGTGGGGTGTGGCGGGCAGGCGAAGCGGCGGGGGTTCCGGGTCCTGAGCCATGCGATGGTCCCTTTTCGGCGGGTGCCTTCACTGTCCCCGCAGGCGGGGGACCGTCACACCTCCGAGGGAGCCCTTGCGGTCAGACGCGACTGCGGCCGCGGAAGCCGAACACGCCCCCGACGATGAAGAGGACGAGCGAGATGACGAGGAGCCAGAACAGCCCCTCGACGAGCAGCCCGATACCGCCGAAGATGAGCGCGAGCAGGACCAGTGCGATAACAATTCCCATGTTCGATTCCTACCCGGGTTGAGGCCCCGCCACACGCCCGGTGCGCGGCAGCCGCCGGCCGTCACGCCTCCCGGGCTTTCGCCGCGTAGGTGTTGCTCGCCTCGGCCTCGTTGCGGGGAACCGTCATGTTCTTTCGCGCCAGCCGGCGCGTGGAGTACACCCAGAAACCCGCGGCTAGCGCCGGCGGAACGAACGCGCAGGTGAGGCGGAAGAACCACGTGATCGCCTCGATGGGGATCCCCGTCATCCGGGAGAGGATGTCGTTCGTGGCGGCGGCCGACAGCAGGAGGACGAAGCTGAACGTGCCGACGGACACCGCCGCGCGCAGCGGGATCTCCAGCGGGTTCTGCAGGACGTGCCAGTCGCCCTCGAGCTGGTAGAACCGGCGCTCCACGAAGGGGTAGGCGACGAGCACGGCGAAGATCGCGCCGGGCAACACGACCCCGGCGACGAACGCGCCGGAGACCGTCATCCCGAGCATCCGGAACTCGAGCGGCGGAAAGACCCGCAGGGCGCCTTCCAGCCAGAACAGGAACCAGTCCGGCTGGGCGTTGTTGCCGACCTCGCCGGGGACGTAGGGACCGATGAGGAGCACGTCGCTCCAGGGGATGAGCACCGCCGCCGCCGACAGCAGGCCGGCGATCCAGAGGATGAGCGTCGTCGACAGCGCGAACTGGCTCGGCCACATCGGCTTGCCGAGGACGAACCGGTGCCCGTCGATCCCCGGCCGCGGGAACTGCGTGTGACGCTGGCGCACCATGATCATGAGGTGCACGGTGATCAGCCCGACGAGCAGGGCGGGGATCATGAGCACGTGGAACACGAAGAAGCGCGGGATCATGTTGCCGGTCGGGAAGTCACCGCCGAATATCCAGTAGGCGACCTGCTCGCCGACGTAGGGAAGCGAGAGGAGCGACGAGTAGGCGATGCGGATGCCGGTGCCCGCGAGCGCGTCGTAGGGCAGCGAGTAGCCGGTGAAGCCGGCGGCGAAGGTGAGCATGAGTAGGACGATGCCGACGTGGTAGTTCACCTCGCGCGGCCGGCGGAACGCGCCGGTCAGCAGGACGCGCAGCATGTGGAGCACGGTCGTCGCGATGAACAGGTGGCTCGCGCCCCGGTGCACCCGGCGGAAGAACAGCCCGCCGGGGACGTCGTAGCTCATGCGCACGATCGACTCGAACGCCGCAGGCAGCTCCCTGCCCTCGTAGAGCGACATGGCCCCCTGGTAGGTCACGGGATCCGTGGAGGGCCGGTAGAACATCGTGAGGAGCACCCCGGTCAACACGAGCAGGACGAAGCTGAAGAGCGCGACCTCGCCGAGGAGGAACGACCAGTTGTCGGGGAAGACCTTGTTCAGGACCTTGCGCCCCGGCTTGCGCAGGCGCAGCCGCTCGTCGAGCGACTCGAACAGCAGCGCGAACAGCGGCGTCATGTCTCCCCGTCGACGTCGGGGGGCGGCTCGGGGTCGGGGAACATCGTGACTCGCCCGGCGAGGAACAGGCAAGACAAGATCATGGCCAGCGTGAGCAGCGCGGCGAAGGCGGACAGGAACACGGGGTTGAGCTCGCCGAGGCCGAGCGGGGTGGCCTGCTCGACCGCGACCTCGTCGAGGTAGGCGACGACGTCGCCGAGCTCCTCGTCGCTGATCTGCCCCTCGGCGAAGCGGGGCATCTGGAAGGGTCCGACGCGCGCCGCCTGGGCGATCACCGCGGGGTCGAGGCCCACGACCCGGGGCACGATCGCGCCGCCGCCTGCGACACCGCCGTCGCCCGTGTAGCCGTGGCAGGCAGCGCAGTGGGTGGCGAAGACCTCCCGGCCGACCGCCGGGTCGCCCGGCTCCGGGCCGAGCAGCGGACCCTCGAGGTTGAACAGCGCGGTCATGTGCGCGACGAGCGCCTCGCGGTCCCGGTCGCTCCAGGACCTGCCCCGTCCCGACCCGTCGGGATCGGCCGGTGGCATCCGTCCGGTGCGCAGGACGAGGTCGACGCGCGCGGCCTCCATGCCGACGAGGGTGGGTGCGCGGTTGTGGGGGTCGGTCGCTCCCCGCCCGTCGGCCCCGTGGCAGCGCGCGCAGTGGGTCGTGTACAGCCGGTCCCCGCGCGGGGTCTCCTCGGCGGGCGCTTGCTGGACCGCCCCCGCCGGACCCGGCCCCCCGGCGGCGAGCCACGCGAGCGCGGCGGCGACGGCGACGGCCGCCCAGGCGGCGACCGGGAGCAGCCGGGCGCGGCTCACGCCGACACCTTCGGGTTCGCCGGCGCTGCCCCGCCAGGGGCGTCCCCGCCGGAGCCAGCCGCCGCGCCGGGCGCGCGCCGCCGGCGCAGGACCGACCTGCTCCGCGCGTACGCCGCCCAGGCCACGACGGCGGGAACGGCGAGCACCGCGATGCGGAAGAACCACATCACCGACTCGACCGACACCCGCAGGCCGCGCGCGACGATGTCGTTCGTCATCGCCAGGGTGAGCATTCCGACGAACGCGGTCACGCCGAGCACGATCGCGGCCCGCACCGGCACGTCGAGGGGGCGGCTGCAGACGTGGTTGTCGAGGTCGGGGTCGTAGCCGGCCAGCCGGCGCTCGAGGAACGGGTAGGCGAACAGCAGGCCGAACAGCGCGCCGGGCAGCACGACGTTGAACGCCAACATGTGCGAGATGGTCATGCCGAGCACCTCCCACTCGAACGCGGGGAAGATCGTGATCGCGCCCTGCAGCCAGAACAGCCACCACTCGGCGTGCCCGGCGTTGCTCGCCTGCCCGAGGCGAAGGGGCCCGTGCAGGTCGACGTCGCTCCACGGCACGAGCACCGAAAACGCCGCGACGAGCCCCCCGACGGCGAGCACGAGCGTCGTCGAGGCGGCGAACTGCGAGGGCCACAGCGGCTCCCCGACGACGTAGCGCTGCCCGTCGACGCCGGCGCGGGGGAACTGGGTGTGGCGCTGGCGGGCGACGAGGGCGAGGTGCAGGACGAGCAGCCCCGTGAGCAGCCCCGGCAGGATGAGGATGTGCAGGACGAAGAAGCGCGACACGACCTCGGAGGGAAACTCGCCGCCGAACACCCACACGACGAGCCAGTCGCCGATGAGCGGGACGGAGGCCAGCGTCGCGTACGCGATGCGCAAACTCGAGCCGGCGAGCAGGTCGTAGACGAGGTTCTGGCCCGTGTAGGCGAGCGCGATGACGAGGATGAGCATCATCGTGCCGATGTGCGTGTTCACCTCGCGAGGGCGGCGGAACGCGCCGGTGAGCAGGATCCGCAGGAGGTGCGCGACCGTGGCGAACATGAACAGGTACGCCGCGCCGCGGTGCATGCGCCGGAACAGCAGGCCACCCCTGACGTCGTGCGACAGCTCGACGATCGAGGCGTACGCCGCGGGCAGTGTCCGCCCTTCGTACAGCTGCGCCGCCCCCGTGTAGAGGAGCGGCTCCGCCGACGGCCGGTAGAACATCGTGAGGAACAGGCCCGTGGCGACGAGGATCGCGAAGCTGAACATCGCCACCTCGCCGAGCAGGAACGACCAGTGCTTCGGGAACACCTTGTTCACCACGGCTCGGCCGGGCTTGCGCAGCCGCAGGCGCGCGTCGAGGGCGTCGAACAGGAAGCGAAAGAGCGGCGTCATCTAGGGGCCCCTACCGCTTCGCTGCTCGAGGGGCTTTGCGGGGCCCCTACCGCTTCGCTGCTCAAGGGGCGTCATCCGAATGCCGGCCCTACCTGCTCGGCGAAGTCGCCGAGGGCGACGAGGAACCCGTCGTCGTCGACGCCCATCGGCAGCTGGGGCAGCGCCCGCGCGGTGGGGCCGAACGTCGGCACCGCGCCGCGCGCCGCGTCGAAGGTCGACTGGTGGCACGGGCAGAAGAGCGCGTCGTCGCGCTCGCGGAACAACCCCACCGGGCACCCGGCGTGCGTGCACACCTTCGAGTAGGCCACGAGACTGTCGTCGACGACCCAGTCGAGGTTGGTCGGCGGCTGCGGCGGGCTCTGGGACAGGCGCACGAGGATGACCGCGGAGTTCTCGACCTCGATGGCGTCCTCGGGCCAGACGGTGGAGATCCCGCCGGTGGCGACGTCGTCGGGGCGAAGAGGGCGGCCGTCGGTGGTGACGAGCCGGCGCCCCGACGTCCAGTGCGTGCGCCGCAGCGCGTCGCCCGGCGAGGGGCCCAGCGAGGCGACGGGCGCCGCCAGCCCCAGCCCGAGCAGGGTCGCCGCGCCGACGAGCATGCGCTGGAGCAGGCTGCGCCGGGCGACGGGCGGCACCTCGGTGACCGGCTCGTCGTCGTCGGGGTCGGCGTCGGGGAGCTCGCGGGGCTCGAGGCCCTCGATGTCGGGGTAGGCGGCGGCGAAGTAGCGACGCACCGCGATCGCCATCGCGAGCAGCCCCACGGCGAGCGCCGAGCCGTACACCCCGGTCCCCGCGCCGGCCAGCAGGCCGACGGCGAACACCACCGCCGACAGGCCGGCGACGATCGCCGCGCCCATGACGATCGTGTCGTTGACCTCGCTCGGCGGGGGGATGTGCTGCCCCACGACGTAGAGGCCCTCGTGCGCGCCATGGTCGGGGGCCTGCCGCCCGTGCGCGCCGTCGCCTGGGCCGCGGTCGGGCGCCCCCCTCTCCGTGTCCCGGCGCGACCCCTTGCCCTCGTCGCGCTGCTGAGGTCGCTTCTCGGTCACGATGCGCTTCCTTTGCCTTCGCGTTCGCCGGCGAGGTCGGCGTCGGGCGCCCGCACCGGTCGGTGGCCGATCCACCAGCACACCACGAGGACGATCGTCCCGAGGAGCAGCGCCCAGGTGAAGGCGGCCACCCGGGTGAGGTCGGCCAGCCCGAGTGGGCTGTTCGACGGCTGATCCTCGAGGAAGGCGACGATGTCGTCGAGCTCGTCGTCGCGCAGGAGCTTCTCGTTGAAGGGCGGCATCTGGAACGGGCCCTCCCGCACCGCCTGCGCGATGACGATCGGGTCGACGCCACGGGTGCGCGGGACCGTCGCGTCGCGGCCCGACACCCCGCCCTCGCCGTTGGCGCCGTGGCACTGCGCGCAGTGGACGGTGTAGAGGTCCTGGCCGCGGCCGGGGTCGCCCGGACCCGGCTCCTCGACCTCGCCGGACAGCCCGAACGCCTCGACCATGTAGGCGAGGGCCGCCTCCCGCTCATCGTCGGTGAACCTGCGCTCACGCACTCCGCGGTTCGGGTCGGCCAGGGGCATCGAGCCGGTGCGCATGGTGAGGTCGACGAGGGCGATCGACAGCTCGTCGACCGGTGGACCGTCCGCGGTGCCGCTGCCGTCGGTGGCGTGGCACACCGCGCACCAGCGCTGATAGAGCTCGCCGCCACGCGCCGTCGCGTCCTCTGTCTCGGCGGTCGAGGGCCCGTCCGTGGCGGACGCGTTCGCCTCCACTGCGAGCGCGACCGCAGCCGCGCACCCGAGCAGCAACCAGGACGCCAGCGCTCGGGCGCTCGGCGCGGTGCGACCCACACCCTCCCCTTCGTCCTCGGGGCACCACCGACTGCGTGCGACACCACGGTACCGGCGCGCTTCTACCACGGATGGCGGGCGAGCACCCGTCGAACCCTCGCAACGAGTGGGGTGGCGCGAGGTGGTGCGGGCCTGCGATGCTCCCCCCATGCACGAGGGCGTGTCGATCCGACCGGCCAGAGACGAGGAGCTCGACGGGGTGGCGGCGCTGCTCGTGGACGCCTACGCCGAGTACGCCGCCCGCATGTCCCCCGACGCCTGGGCGTCGTTCGCCCAGGACATCGGCAACGTGCGCGGCCGGATGATCGAGGCCGACGTCGTCGTCGCCGAGCGCGACGGGCGGCTAGTCGGCTCGGTGACGCTCTTCACCCGCCACCGGGGGGTCCGGGGCGGCACCGTGGGAGTGCGGCTGCTCGCAGTGCACCCCGACGCCCGCGGCACCGGTGTGGGGCGGGCGCTCATGGAGTACGCGATCGAGCGGGCGCGCGCGGAGAACCAGCAGCGCGTGGTGCTGTCCACCACCCAGGAGATGGAGAGCGCCCGCGACCTCTACGAGAAGCTCGGGTTCGTCCGCGACTCCGCGCTCGACCACGAGCCGGCGCCCGGCGTGCGGTTCGAGGGCTACGCGCTCAACCTCTGACCACCTGGCTCGTCTCCGCGGGGGCCTGCAGGGCGATCATCGACGCGCCCGCCGCCCGAAGCGCCGCCTCGACGTTGAGGACGCCGAACGGCATCTCCGCGCCGGCCGGACCGCCGAAGGGCAGCGGCCCGGCGGTGTCGACGAGCAGGCGCTGGATCTGGCGCGGACCGAGCTGGGGGTTGACGACCTTCAGCCGGGCCACCGTCGCCGCGACCACCGGGGCGGCGATCGAGGTGCCCGACCCCACGCCGTAGCCGCCGTCGACGGCGAGCGTAGCGACCTTCGACCCCGGCGCAGCGATGTCGACGCCCCCGTGGTGCGCCGCGAAGATCGACAGCTGCCCGTACGCATCGGTCGACGTGACCGCGATGACCTCGGGATACGCGGCGGGGTAGGCCACGGGCCGGCGGGGGTCGTTGCCGGCGGACGCGACGACCACCACGCCGCGGCTGGTGGCGTAGCGGACGGCGGCGTGCTCGAGGCGTGAGGGTCGCGTCGACCTGGACGCGCGGGACAGGTTGATGACGTCGGCACCGTTGTCGGCGGCCCACACGATCCCCGCGGCGTTCATCCACCGCAGGCTCGTGCCCGTGCCGAGCGACGTGCGCACCGGCAGCAGCCGCACCCCCGAGGCGGCGCCGCGGCTCTGCGAGGCGATGACGCCGGCCACGGCCGTGCCGTGCCCCGACACGTCCGTGCGCCCGTCCCCGCACGGGTTGAGCAGGTCGAGGCCGCGCAGGACCGTGCTCCCCACCAGGTCGTGGTGGTGCCCGTCGATGCCGGAGTCGATGATCGCCACCGTCACGCCCGGCAGCCCCCCGTCCCCGACTACGAGGGAGCGGCGCGACCCTTCCAGGAGGGATTTCGGGATCACGAGCGGCAGCGCGGTGGGGTCCTCGGAGGGGTGGCCCGCCAACCGCCGGGCCCGGGCCAACCGGGCGCGGTGGGCGTCGACGACGGCGTCGAAGCGGGACGGGGGCTCGCCGGAGCGCAGGCACTCCCACCACTCGGTGCCGAGGACCCGCGCGTGCGTTCCCGCCTCCGGCGAGGTGTAGGCGACGGCTGCGATCGTGATCGTCACGGCGGTGACGAGGCGCCGGAGGCGCAGAGCACGTCGGCTGCCCATGGGCGGTGCCGCCCTTCCCTCGGTCGTCCTCCCTATATGTACCCCATCGGCCACCCTATCGGGGGACTTCAGGGGGAAGGCGGAACGTCCTCGAGGGCTATGCGGATGCGCTTGTTCGCTTTGCCCTTCGACTCGGTCTTCGTGACGGCGACGCGGCCGACCTCGGCCGTGGAGGCGACGTGCGTGCCCCCGTCGGCCTGCTTGTCGAGGCCGACGATGTCGATGACCCGCAAAGGGTTGATGCTCGGGGGGATGAGGTTGGCCTTCGTGCGGATGAGCGCGGGGTCCCGGTCAGCCTCACCACGGTCGACGAAGTCGACGAGGACGTCGCGGGCGCGGTTGATCTCCTCGTTGATGCGCCGCTCGACGCGGGCGCCGAGCTCGGCGCTCATCGCGTCGAGCTCGAAGTCCAGCCGACCCGACCCCGGCTCCATGTTGCCGCCGGTGACGGCCACGCCGAAGTCGGCCCAGATGACCCCGCAGAGCACGTGCAGGGCCGTGTGGGTGCGCATGAGCGCGTGCCGGCGCTCCCAGTCGAGCTCGCCGTAGGCGCCGGTGCGCTCGTCGGGCAGCGCCTCCCCGGGCAGGTTGAGCCAGTGCCACACGACCCCGCCCTCCTTCTTCGCCTTCACCACGGCGGCCCGCCCGCCGTCCCACGCGAGCGTCCCGGTGTCGTGGGGCTGGCCGCCCCCGCCGGGGTAGAACGCGGTGCGGTCGAGCGCGACGCGCCCCTGCGCGCGGTCGACGGCGACGACCGCGCCCTCGAAGACGCGGCGGTACGCGTCGGTGGCGTAGAGCTCCTCGGTGACGGCCATGGCGGGACACTACCGCCGGCCCGCCATCGCCGGGGGCGGGTCATGACCCACTGGCCGCGGGGGTTGACCTCACGGGCGAGGCGGCCGTGGTCCAGGCTCGCGACCGCCGCCACCTCGGTCGGCGGCGCTCCGTCACGGACGTCTTTCCACTCCTGCCTGCGTCACGCGTTGACGACACGAACGGACAAGCCTTAGCGTTACTCCATGGAAGCGTTCACGCGATGGTCAGGACTGGCCGCGCTGCTCGCCGGCGAGGTTGGGGCGCTGCGCCTGCTGCACCGCCTCGGCGAGCTGCCCTGGCTCGCGGTGGGCTGGGACGACCCCGCGGCCTGGCTGGCCGTCGTGCCGGCCGAGGACGCGGTGATGGCGGCGCTGCGCGTCGTCGCACTGGCCGGGGCGTACTGGCTCGTCATCACGACCGGCTGCTACACGCTCGCGCGGGCCGCCCGCCTTCCCGCCGCCGCGCGCTCAGTGGGGTGGGCGACGCTGCCCGTGGTGCGCCGGCTCGCGGACCGCGCGGTCGCAGTCGCTCTCGCTGGCTCCACCGTGACGCTCGGCGTGCCGGGCTTGGCGACCGCCACGATCGTGGCTCCTCCGGCGGTAACGGCGCCCGCCGACCTGCCCGGGGAGCCGGCCGTCGAGCAGGGGGGATCGCGGGGTGACCCGCCGCCCTGGGCGGGGCCTGGCGACGGCACCCGCGAGACCGTAGGCGCGGAGCCCGGCGGCACGGGGCCTGCCGGCACCCCGGCGGCATACCACGTCGTGGCTCCCGGCGAGAACCTCTGGGCGATCACGGCGGCATCTCTCGGCGGGTCCCCGTCGAACGCCGAGATCCACCCCCGCTGGCAGGACGTCGTCGCCGCCAACCGCGACCGGCTGCGCTCCGGCGATCCCGACCTCATCCACCCCGGCGAGGAGGTCTTGCTGCCTCCCTCCTCACCGAGCCCCTGAGGCGGGCACCGGCAGACCAGCTCGGTCAGGCGGTGTCGGGACTCCGTCACCTCAGGGATGACGCAGTCCCGACACCCCGAGGATCCGGTGGCCGGTTCGCGCATGGGGACCCCGGCTCACGGCGAGGCGGCCGGCTCGGCGGTCGCGGTGACGCGAATGGTCAGGGGCACGGGGTCGAGCAGGAGCTTCGTGAGCGTGAGGTCGACGGCTCCCGTGGCCTCGACCGTGATCGCGGCGGGCGAGGCGGACAGGGTGACGGCGGTGAGGGATGGCAGGTCGTTGTGGGCGGCGAGGTTGTCGGCGGCGAGCGCCTCGGCCGCAGCCGGGTCGAGGGCGACATGACCGGTGGCGCGGAACGCGGCGACGTCGATCCCCGACGCGCCAGCGGCTGCGGCCGCGTCGACGACCCCGGCGAGGGCGCGGCGCTCGCTGAACGCCCGCCACAGGTCGAGCGTCAACCCCCCGAGGAACAGCAGCACGACACAGAGCCCGAGCAGCCAGAGCGTCACCGTGCCGCGCTCCTCGGCCATCGCCGTCACGGGAAGCTCCGGTAGCGGTCGACGTGCTCGGTTGCGGTGACCGTCCACGTGAACCCCGCGACGTCGCCGAACCCGGGGAACGCCGTGGCGGGGAAGCGCGCAGCGATCGTGGCGGTGACCGCGTCGCCCCGCTCGAGGGTGCCCGCAAAGGACACCGCGAAGTCGGCGGGGTCGATGCCGTGGTTGGCGGCGATGTGGGCGGCGGCGTCCTCGCCGGCGGCGATCCCCGCGGCGAGCGAGTCGGCGAGCACGACCGTGCGCGCCGCCTCCTGGGCGGCGAGGCGTGCGGCGGACTGGCGCTCCACCCACGTCGGGAGCGTCAGCACGAGCAGCGTCACCGGCACGACGAGCACCCCGATGCCGAGAGCGAACTCGATGGGGATCCCACCGGCCTCGCGCCCGGCCCGGTGAGGCTCACGCACGGCCGGCGCTTGCGCCACCCGCGCCGGCCAACGCCGCGCCGCCTTCCGCGGGCCCACCGGGGGCGTGACTGCTGGCCACGCGCTCACGGCGCCGGTCTCCGCGACGCGGTCGCCTCGGCGGTGAAGCGCCAGTCGGGTACTGCCGGCAGCCAGCCGACGAACACGACGTCGGCGCTGGCGCGGACGAGGTCGCCGTCGTCCGCGCATCGCAGCCGCACGCCGGCGCCCATCGCCCCGCCGAGGAGGTCGGCGAGCACGTCACCGGCGCGGGCCTCGCACTCGGCGGCGCCGGCGGTCGTGCGCGTGCCGGCGCGCGCTCCCTCGTCGAGGGCGGCGCGCACGACACCCCGCCCGTACTGGAACACCACGAGGTTGGCGAGCATGACGACGAACAGCAGCGACAGCCCCACCACCGCGACGTACTGCACGGTGACGAAGCCGCCCTCGGCGCGCTGCACGGCAGCGGGGGCGGTCTTCGGCTCAGCCGCCTGCGCCGCCGAGGATCTGGCTTCGGATCATCTCGACGACGTCGAGCCCGAGGATCTGCAGCACGCCCCAGATGGCGACGAGCGCCGCGATGGCCAGTGCGGCGTTGCCGAGCAGCTCGGCGGTCGAGAAGCCGCCGTCTTCCTTCCGGCGGCTGGCAACCTGGCGGCTGGCAACGGTGAGCAGGAACGCGATCATGGCGTTTCCCTTTCTCTCTAGCGGCCGGCGCGGTCACCGGCCTCCGAACACGATCGACGGCAGTGGCGCGGCGACGAACAGGAGCATGATCGGCGCGAGCACCGCGATGATCGGCACGAGCATCGCCGCCCGCCGCCGGGTGGCCGCGCGCTTGAGCATCTCGCCGCGCTGACCCCGGATGTCCTCCGACAGCGCCCGCAGGCCCTCGGCCAGGTCCGCGCCGTACTCCGCTCCCCCGGCGAGGAGCTTGTAGGTGCGGGAGGCGTGCGGCTCCGGCGTAACCCGGGCGGCATGCTCGAGCGCGGCGGAGATCCGCCGGCCGCTGCGGTGCGCGGCGAGCACCTCGGCGAGCTCGCCGACGACCTCCCCCCGTCCCCGCTCGACGACCCGGCCGATCGCCTGAACCACGCCGCCGCCGACCCGCACGTGCATGGCGAGCAGCTGGTTGACGGTGTAGAGCTCGATCTGCATGCGCAGCCGGCGCTCCTCGATCGCCCGGTCGACGCGCCCGCGCCACCGGGTCGCCCCGAACACGCACCCGCCGACGCCGGCGAGCAGCACGCGGGCGGGTGGCTGCCCCGCGAGCAGGGTCGCCCCGCCGAGGACGGCGGTCGCGAGGGCGGCGCTGCCGAGCTGGCGGATCCGGTACTCCTGGGCGCGCCGGGCCTCCGGCACCTCCTGGCACAGTCCGGCCTGACGCAGCCGCAGGAGCAGCGCGTCGTCGCCCACCTGGTCCACGATCCGCCCGAGGGCCCGCGCGAGCTCCTCGACCGGCGGGCCGACGAGGCGCCGGAGCGTGCCAGCCGACAGCGCCGTGCCCGGCTCGGCCACGGCCGCGGCATCCGCCCCCCGGCCAAGACCCGAGCGGCTGGCCAGCGTGTAGGGCCGCACGCGGGGCGCGAGGCGCGGCGTCGGCGGCACCACGATCGAGGCGAGGGCGGCCGCAGCGACCCCCGCCGCGAGGACCGCGAGCAGGGCCGCGCCGGTCACCGGACCGCCCCACCGTCGGCGAGGACGCGCTCCTCCACCGGGTCGCGGGCGAGGCGGGCGACGATGCCCATGCCGACAGCGCTGAGCACAGCCGCCACGACGACGACGCCCACCCCACCGGCGGACTGGTAGAAGTCGCGGAAGTGGCCCGGTCGGGCGGTGAGAAGCGCGAGCACCACCCAGGGCAGCACGAACACCGACCGGGCGTTGAGCTTCTGCTCGAGGCCCGCGGTGGCGATCTCCGCGCAGGTCTTGGCGTCCGCGGCGGCGGCCTCGGCGAGGTCGCGGAGGATCTCCCCGACGATCCGCCCGCCGCGCTCGTGCGCGAGGACGAGCACCTCGATGACCCGGTCGCTCGTCGGGTCGGCGAGCTCGGCCTTCACGACCTCCAGCGCAGGGACGAAGCCGAGCATGCGCAGCAGCAGGGGGAAGCGGGAGAACGCCCGCTGCAGCGGCGGGGGGCCGGCTGCGGCGAGTCCGGAAACCGCCTGGGGCAGGCTCATCCCGGCCGACACGGCGGCGACGAGCTCGCGCAGTCCATCGGGCCACGCCTGAGCGACCTCGGCCAGGCGCAGCCCGCGGCGGCGCGCGAAGTAGGCGCGCGGGAGCAGCCCCACCGCGACGGCGGGAACGAGCGCGACCGCCGGAGTGGCCGTGACCGCCGTCAGCAGAGCGAAGGCGGCCAGCGCCACCGTCGCCGAGCCCGTCCAGAACTGCGCCGGGCTGAGCGCCACCCCCGCCTGGGTGAGCCACAGCTGCGCCGCGGCCGCGCGCCGCCGCGTGCCCGCGCTGCGGCGCAGGGTCGGCGCGCAACCGGCGACAAGCCCCACCGCGAAGTAGGCCGTCACGGCGCTGGCCAGGGCGGCGGCGAGCCTCACAGCGGCACCCGCCTTCCCTCGAGGATGGCGCGCAGCGTCAAGCCGTCGGGCAGGCAGCGCTCCAGGAGCTCGGCGCCCGGCGGCACCACTCCGGTCCACTCGAGGGGCGCGCCGACCCGCTCGCGCACGAAAACCGGCTCGGTGGAGAAGTCGTCGTGCAGCGAGGGAACGACCGCGACGATCTCGCAGACCTGGCGGCGGAGTCCCTCGGCGGGGTCCACGCTGTTCACGTCGTCGAGGTCGAGGTGCACGACGAAGTCGATGGCGCGGGCGAACACCGCCCGCACGACCGGCTCCGGGACGTTCTCGCCCGCCATGATCGCGGCGTTGACGAGCGCTGACAGGGCGTCGCGGGCCGAGTTGGCGTGGACGGTGCACGCGAAGCCGCACCCCGCGTTGACGGCCCGCGTGAGCTCGAACGCCTCGGCCCCGCGGACCTCACCGACCACGATGTGGTCGGGGCGCATCGCGAGCACGAACTTCACGAGGTCGCGGAGGGTGACCTCGCCGCTGCCGTCCATCGCCGGAGGGCGCGCCTCGTAGAAGGACCCGTGCGTGAGCGGGACGTGGAGCTCGCGGATCTCCTCGCAGCAGCGCACGCAGTGGTTGGAGGGGGCGGCCGCGATCAGGGCGGACAGCAGGGAGGTCTTGCCGGCTCCCGGCGGACCGGAGACGAGCAGGCTCGTCGAGGTCTGCATCGCCGCCCACAGCAGGCCGGCGGCCGGCGGGGTCAACGACCCCTTCTCGAGCAGTGACCCGAGGGTGTCCCGCCGCAGGGTGCTGCGGCGGATCGTCGCTGAGAGCGCGTCACCGATCGGCGGGATCGCGGCGGTCAGGCGCGCCCGTCCGTTCAGGACGCGCGCCTGCACCAGCGGGCTGCGGGCGTCGAGGTGGCGCTGCGTCGTCGACAGCAGCCGGTCGACGACCTGGCGGTTCTCCTCCTCCGTGGTGGGCGCGGCGAGCCCCTGCAGCCGGCCCGTCCCGTCGATGTAGGACACCCGGGGCCCCTCGAGGAAGACCTCCTCGACGTCGGGGCGGGAGAGCAGGTCGGTGAGCGGGCCGAAGGCGGTGATCGAGCGGAGCAGGCGGGTGGCCATCTCCGCGGGATCGCGCAGGGCGACGCCCTCGCCGAGATGGGCCTGACGCTGGTAGGCCTCGACGGCGTCGACCACGGCGGCGCGGACCGCCGGCAGGTCCGTGTCGGGGTCGAGGCGCTCGGACTCGATGCGCGCGAGCACCGTGCGCCGCAGCCCGTCGTAGGCGCCGGTGCCCACCGCGGTCCGGCTGCCGGCGGCGGCGCTGGCGCTCACGAGACCGGCACCGGATTGTCGCGCCGGGTCCTGTCGCGCCGCCGGCCGCCGTCGCGCCGCCCGGCTGGCAGCGCGACCGACGCGAGGCCGTCCACCGCGCGGGTGAAGGGCCCCGGGGCAACGACGGTGCAGCTCCACCCCGCCGTCTCGACCCGCCTGTCGCTCGGGGCGAACGTCAGCGATGCGGGCACGACGCTGCGCCGCAGCTCGGCCTCCACCTCGCCGCGCTTGAAGCGGCTCGCCGGCGCGTTGTTGAGCAGGAGGTGCAGGGGTGCCGCGGACAAGCCGCGGACGTCGGCGGTCCAGTCGAGCAGGCGGGCGACCCCGACGGGACTCGCCGCACCGACGCCGACGACGGCATCCGCCGCGCCGAGCAGGGCGCGCGTGCAGCCGTAGCGGGCGACGCCACCCGCACCGGCCAGGTCCTCGACGCGGTGCCCGACGTTGACGACAACATGCACGTGCGGGCGCGCGAGGGCCCGGGCGACCTCGACGACCTCGTTGGGGCGCACCTCGCACCAGTCGGTCGCGCGGGCGAGGCCGGGCAGGGCCCAGAAGTGCCCGGCGGGCACGGGGACGAGCGCTTCCCCGACGCTGCCGTCGAGCTGCTCGACCGCGTCGACGGCCGCCCGGAGGTTCGGGTAGGCCCGGAGTCCGAGCCGCTGAGCGACGCACGGGGCCACCTCGTCGGCGTCGACGAGCACGCAGGGCTCCCCCCGTCGGCCGACGGCGGCGGCGAGGGCGACGGCCACCTCGGTGGCGCCGCAGCCGCCCGGCGGCCCGGCTACCACGGTGATGCGCCCGCGGATCGTCCGTGAGGGCACGGGCACGCGGGGCGGCGCGGGGGGCTGCGGACCCTCCTCCCAGCCGCCGTCGGGATGGACCGCCTCGGCGGACAGGCCGACGATCGCGTCGAGGAACTCGGCGGTGTCGGCGGTTGCGGGCAGGACCGCGTCGACGCCGAGCTCGGCGAGCTCGCCCTTGCCGCCGGGCTCGTCGGGGTCGTAGACCCCGAGCACCTGCCGTCCCGCGCGCCGCAGCTCGGCGAGCAGGCGGTGGGAAAGGAAGGAGGTGGTGTCGTCGACGACGAGGACGTCGTAGCGCTCGGCGAGCGCGTCGTGGGGGTGCAGCACGGTAGCCCGCACCCGGGCGCCCCCGTGGTCGGCGAGGTGGCGGTGCAGCCGCAGCGCCCAGTCCCGCGGGGACGCGGCCATCGCGACCTGCGGTTCGCTCATCACGGGGCGGTCCCCTCCGGGGCGCTCTCGCTCTCGCCATGCGCGCCGGGCTGGGTGGCGACGCCGGGGTCGCTGGTGGCCCGCACCGCCCGTGAACCCGTCGAGCGCACCACATCGAGCGAGCCGCTGCGCAGGGCTGCCGCAAGCCGCAACGCCACATCCTCGTCGACCGCGAGGGTGACGCTGAACCGGCTGAGCGCGCCGAGGCCGCCGCGCGCGTCGGGCGTAGGCACCGCGAGCACCTCGGCGTCGGCGACGACGTAGGACGCCACGCCGTCATGCACGGCGATGACGTCGACGCGGTCGCCGGGACGCAGCGCGCCCCCGACGGCGTGCTCCCGGTCTATCGGCACGCTCATCGCCCGGTGCTCCTGCGGCGCCGAAGGCGCCCGCAGGTCGCTTCCGCGCAGGGGTTCGCCGGCCGTGATCATGCCGGTCGCGACCCAGCCCTCGACACCGGCGGCGCGCTCGGGAGTGAGCAGCGTCGCGAGGACGCCCTCGTCGACGCGGGCGTCGGTGAAGCTCAGCGCGCCGGCGGTGACGGGCGCGCCGGCGGGTATGTCGTGCAACGCCACCGCGATCCGCACGGAGTCGTCCCGGCTGCGCAGGGCGCTGTAGTTCAGCAACGCCGCGACGAGGGCCGCGACGATCATGACGACGTGCCCGGCCGACAGGCGGCTCGCAATGGGTCGTCTGCGCCGGGGCACGGCCGGCGCAGGCAAGGGCGCCGGTGCTCCCAACGGTTCGGCACTGGCCACCGGGGACCCCCCGTGGGATCATGCGCCGCACCCGTCGCGGTGCGGACCTTCGCGGCGACGATAGACCCACGCCGGTCGTCCCATCAAGCAGTTTCTCTCCTGATGTGTGGGTATCTGTTCGCTTCAGAACGTTTCCTGGTCGGATTGCCCCATCGGGCGGCGTGGGAAGCTCACCGGTGACCCCGCTCGTCCCCGGCCCGCGTGCGAGGTTCCCGTCACGCCCTGTCCGGCCTGCTAGCCTCCCGTTACTGCGTGCCGGCGGCCGGCGAGCGGCCTCTCCCGCCACGCGGAGGAAGGGGACGCGTCATGGCCGAGCGGCGCGAGGATGACGACCTGCCGCCGGTGCTCGACGCCGGCCAGGTGGCCCGCCTGCTCAACCTCAACATCGACTACGTCCGCAAGTTGTCGCGTCAGGGCGTGCTGCCCGCGCACCGCCTGCCCGGCGGGCGCACGTTTCGCTACTTCAAGGACGAGGTCCTCGACTGGCTGCGCAACCAGCCCGTGCACCATCCGGCGGACGCCGGCGCGCGGGACCCGCGCCAGCGGTAGTTGGCGCCGCGTTCACCGGCGGCGCGGCAGGACGTAGTCGATGGCGCTGCGCGCCACGAACCAGCGGGCACCGTCGACACCCGTGACGACGACGTGGTCGACACCGACCGCCTCGATGCGACCGACGAGGCCGCCGTCGGGCACACGGGCGCCGATCTCGAGCAGGGTGCCGGCGGCCTCGTGCTCCCCCAGGCGCGCGGCGAAGGTCCCCGGCCCGGGCGTCCTGCCGTGCCCGCCTTCGCGCACCTCCTCCACGACCCGCAGCGCGACGGCGCCGGAGAGATGGACTTCGACGGTCTCGCCGGCGGACGTGCGCAGGCAGGCGAGGTCGCCTGCGGCATAGCTGAGCTGCCCGGTGAACGACCGGCCCGTCACCGCCACGGCGATGATGTCGCCCCGGGCGACGGCCTCGGCGGCGACGTCGCCCAGGGTCCGCCCGCGCAGGCGGTCCTTCGCGGCGAGCTGCTCGTAGACGGCCGCCTCCGCGCGCAGCTCGGCCCGGTAGCGCGCGCCCGCCGCCGACAGGTCGGGATCGCGCGCCCAGTGGCCGAAGTCCCCCTCGTCGGTGTCGCCGGGCATGCCCCGCAGTCTGCCAGGGCATAGACGCCTCGGAGGTGAGACCCCATGGGACAGAAGGATCATGGCCCGTCGATCAAGGACGACGAGCAGTACGAGGCCCTTCGCGACAAGGGGATGAGCAAGGAGAAGGCCGCGCGGATCGCGAACACCGACCGCTCCGCCGCCGGCAAACGCGGCGGCAGCTCGGCCCCCTACGAGGAGTGGACGGTCGATGACCTTCGCGAGCGGGCGAAGGAGATCGGCGTCGAAGGCCGCTCGGGAATGAGCAAGGACGAGCTCATCGACGCCCTCCGCAACCACTGACGGCGCCAAGAGCCGGCTTCGGCTGCGCCCGCGCCGGGCCGGCACGGCGTTGCTGGCTGAAAACCACAGGATTCCCGAGCGGGCGCGGGAAAGGTGGCCGGCCCGGCGCGGGCGCAGCCGAAGCCGGCTCTTGGCGCCGTCAGTGGTTGCGG
>DATLGH010000107.1 GCA_035540635.1 Egibacteraceae bacterium
CCCGGGTCCCGCATGGGCGCCCGCCGCCGAGCCCGCGCCGGGCGCCCATGCGGGACCCGGGCAGGGCCCTGAGCCGGCGCCGGCACCCGAGCGGAAGTCAGCACGCGAGCCAGAGCCGGAACCCGAGCCCGAACCCGTGACGGCCGCCGAACCCGACGAGGGAGCGGTGCTCCCCGGGCCCGCCGGACGCGCCGACACGGCGCCGCGCGGCGGCGCTGCGCCGGCCGGTGGCGGTGGGCAGGACGGTGGTCGGCAGGGCGGGCGGGTCGTTGCGAGCGGTGGCGCGCCGAGCCTCGTGGAGGCCCCGGGCGTCCACGGCGTCGGGCCTGGCGAGGCGCTCGCCGCCGGAGGCGTCGCGCCGCGCCCGGCAAGCCTCGACGCGACGGCGCCGGCCCCGCGCCCGTTGGTCGCCGAGCGACGAGCGTGGGGGATCTCCCCGCAGGAGCGCGACGTCGCCCTCGCACCGCAGATCGCCCCGCCGGAGGCCTCCCTGCCCGGGCTGCCCTCCTCTCGCGCCCGGGCGCGTACCTCCGCGCCGGCAGACGGGACCGCAGCGGACGGCGTGCCGGCAGGTCCCCACACGGCCGACTGGATGCTCGCCAGCGGCCTTGCCCTGCTCGTGCTGAGCGGGGCGGGCTGCGCGGGGCAGATCGCCGCGCGACGGCGCCGTCCGGCGGCCGCGTCGGCGTCCCCCCGTCAGCCCGAACGCCGGGACGGCCGCGGGTAGCGCTCGATCGCCGTCGGTCGGTAGAGCGTGAGCTCGGCGCCGGAGCGCTGGGCGGCCCGGCGGACGGCGCGACGGGCTTCCTCCCGGACCCGTTCCGCCTCGGCGCGGGCGCGCAGCAGGCGGCGTTCGGCGAGCTCGAGGCGGTCCTGGAGCTCGAGGATGCGCAGCACCCCGGCGAGGTTCACCCCCTCGCCCCGGGTCAGCTCCTGGATGAGGCGGACCCGGTCGACGTCGCGCTGGGAGTACCGGCGCGTTCCACCGGCGGTCCGCTCCGGCTCGATGAGGCCCTTGCGCTCGTAGGTCCGAAGCGTCTGCGGGTGCACGCCCGCGAGCTCGGCGGCCACCGAGATGATGTAGACGGCGTGCCCGTCGTCCGACATCACGCCACGCTCCGTCCGTAGAGGAGCCCCCTATCGTCGGCGCTCATCACCCGACCCCCGTGCTCATCGCGGCCTCGAGGTGGTCGCGCACACCGGCGTCCTCGGTCTCCGCGAACTCCTCGAGGAGCTTGCGCTGGGTCCGGGTGAGCTTGCGCGGCACGACGACGTCGACGGTCACGAGCAGGTCACCCCGCCCGCCACCGGACTTCGGGACGCCTCGCCCCTTCACCCGGAACGTCCGGCCGGACTCCGTGCCGGCCGGGATCCGCAGGGTGACCGGCCCCTCGAGGGTGGGCACGCGCAGCTTCGTGCCGAGCGCGGCTTCGGCGAAGGTGATCGGCACGCGCAGGGTGAGGTTGTCGCCCTGACGCCCGAACAGCGGATCGGACTCGACGTGGACACGCACGTAGAGGTCGCCCGGGGGTCCCCCGTGCAGGCCCGCCTCGCCCCTGCCCTTCAGCCGGATGCGCGCGCCGTCGCGGACTCCGGCGGGGATCCGCGCCCGGATGTCGCGCACCCGCTGCTCCACGCCGCTGCCACGACACGTCGGACAAGGGTCGGGGATCTGCACGCCACGCCCGTGGCACGAGGGGCAAGGCTCGGAGAACCCGAACAGCCCCTGGTCCTGGGTGACGGAGCCCGTGCCGTTGCACGTCGGGCACTGCACGGGGCTCGTGCCGGGTCTCGCCCCCGACCCGAAGCAGGTCGAGCAGCTCGCCTGGCCGGTGACCCGCAGGGTGGTCGTCACGCCGGCCATGGCGTCGCCGAACGACAGCCGGAGGTCCGTCTCCACGTCGCGCCCGCGCTGGGGACCGGTGCCCCGCCGGGTCGTGCGCGTGCCGGCGAACGGGCTGCCCCCCGGCGCCCCACCCTGGCCGAACAGCCCGCCGAGGAGGTCGCCGAGGTCGAAGACCTGGGAGCTGTCACCCCCGGGGAAACCACCGCCGGGGAAACCACCGCCGGGGAAGTCGCCGCGTCCGCCCTGGAAGAAGGCGCCGGACCCGACCATCTCGCGGACCTCGTCGTACTCCTTGCGCTTGTCGGGGTTGGACAGGACCGAGTGCGCCTCGCTGACCTCCTTGAACCGGCTCTCCGCCCGGGGGTCGTCAGGCCGCGCGTCGGGGTGCAGCTCCCGGGCGAGCTTGCGGTAGGCCTTGCTGATCTCGGCCTGCGTGGCGTCCTTGGACACGCCGAGCGTCGCGTAGTAGTCCTTCTCGAAGTAGTCGCGCTGGGCCATCCCGGATCCTCCTACCTACCGCGCGACCTTCACCGACGCCGGACGCAGCACCCGGCCCTTGAAGCGGTACCCGCGGCGCAGCACCTCGGCGACGACCGGCTCGTCCACCTCGCGACCGAGCTCCCCGGCGGCGTCGACCTGCATGAGCGCCTCGTGCTGCTCGGGGTCGAACGGCAGGCCGACCCCGGGGATCTCCTCCAGTCCGGCGTTCGTGAGCGCGGCGAGCAGCTCGGTGTGGACCATCTGTACGCCCTTGGCCAGCGCCTCGTCGGGGCTGGACTCGGCGGCGTCGAGCGCGAGGGCGAAGTTGTCGAGCACGCCGAGCAGTGAGCCGGCGAGCTGCTCCGCCCCGCGATCGAGCGTCTCGAGGCGCTCGCGGGCGGAGCGCTTGCGGTAGTTCTCGAACTCCGCTCGCTCGCGGCGCAGGTAGTCGACGAACTCGTCGCGTTCCCGCTCCGTGTCGGCGAGCGCGGCGAGCAGCTCCTCCCGGGACGGGCTGTCCGCGGGCCGGGGTCCCTCCACCTCGCTCGCCGCCCGCGCCGCCGCGTCGTCGGCGGACAGGGGCGGCGAGGCCGCCGCGTCGGCGGCCTCGCCCTGTCGGACCTCCTGGGGGTCGGTCATCGCGCCTCGATTCGTGCGTCCGTCCGCGGGCCGATGGCGCTAGGCCGCGCCCTCGTCGCCCTCGTCGACGACCTCGGCGTCGACGATCCCCTCGTCCTCGGCACCCGGCGTGGCGGACCCGCCCGCGGTCGACTGACCGCCCGGCTGACCCGTCTGCCCTGCGGCACCGGCGGCGTACAGCGCCTGGCCGACCTCCTGGCTCACCCGCATGAGCGCCTCGGTGGCGCTGCGGATGGCCGCGACGTCATCACCCTCCACCGCCTGGCGCACCTTGCCCTGCGCCTCCTCGAGGCGGGCCTTGTGCTCCGCGGAGATCTGCTCACCGCTGTCGCGCACGAGCTTCTCGGTCTGGTAGAGCAGGTTGTCCGCCTCGTTGCGGGCGTCCGCCTCCTCCTTGCGGCGACGGTCCTCCTCCGCGTAGGCCTCCGCGTCCTTGACCATCCGCTCGATGTCCTCCTTCGGCATCGCGGTCTGGCCGGTGATGGTCATCGACTGCTCCTTGCCCGTGGCGCGGTCCTTGGCGGACACGTGCACGATGCCGTTCGCGTCGATGTCGAAGGTGACCTCGATCTGCGGCACGCCGCGCGGCGCGGGCGGGATGTCGACGAGCTGGAACTTGCCGAGCGTCTTGTTGTAGGCGGCCATCTCCCGCTCGCCCTGCAGCACGTGGATCTCCACCTGCGGCTGGTTGTCGTCGGCGGTGGTGAACACCTCCGACTTGCGCGTCGGGATGGTCGTGTTGCGCTCGATGAGCTTCGTCATGACGCCGCCCTTCGTCTCGATGCCGAGGGACAGCGGCGTGACGTCGAGCAGGAGCACGTCCTTGACGTCGCCCTTGAGGACGCCCGCCTGCAGCGCGGCACCCACCGCGACGACCTCGTCGGGGTTGACGCCCTTGTGCGGCTCCTTGCCGCCGGTGAGGTCCTTCACGAGGTCCACCACGGCGGGCATGCGGGTCGAGCCGCCGACGAGGATCACGTGGTCGATGTCGTCGGTGGTGATGCCCGCGTCCTTGATGGCCGCGTGGAACGGGCCCTTCGTCCGCTCGAGCAGGTCCGCGGACATCTGGTTGAACTGCGCGCGGCTGAGGGTCTCCTCGAGGTGCAGCGGGCCCTCGCTCGTGGCGGTGATGAACGGCAGGTTGACGGAGGTCTCCGTCGTGGAGGACAGCTCCTTCTTCGCCTTCTCCGCGGCCTCCTTGAGGCGCTGGAGCGCCATCTTGTCCTTCGACAGGTCGACGCCGTGCTTGTTCTTGAACTGGGTGACGAGCCACTCGATGACCTTCTGGTCCCAGTCGTCGCCACCGAGGTGCGTGTCGCCCGAGGTGGACTTCACGTCGAACACGCCCTCGGCGATCTCGAGCACCGACACGTCGTAGGTGCCCCCGCCGAGGTCGTAGACGAGCACGGTCTGCTCGGCCTCCTTGTCGAGGCCGTAGGCCAGCGCCGCCGCCGTGGGCTCGTTGACGATGCGCAGGACCTCGAGGCCCGCGATCTGCCCCGCCTCCTTCGTCGCCTGGCGCTGCGCGTCGTCGAAGTAGGCCGGCACGGTGATGACCGCCTGCGTGACCTCCTCGCCGAGGTAGGCCTCGGCGTCGCGCTTGAGCTTCATGAGGATGCGCGCGCTGATCTCCTGGGCGGTGTAGTGCTTGCCGTCCACGTCGAACTTCCAGTCGGTGCCCATGTGGCGCTTCACCGACTGGACGGTGCGGTCAGGGTTCGTGACCGCCTGGCGCTTGGCGACCTCGCCGACGAGGACCTCGCCGGACTTGGAGAAGCCGACCACCGACGGGGTCGTCCGCGCGCCTTCGGCGTTCGTGATGACGGTGGGTTCGCCACCTTCCAGCACGGCGACCGCCGAGTTCGTCGTGCCGAGGTCGATGCCGACTGCTCTGGCCATCGTGTTGCCACCTCCACGCCCGCGGGGGCGTCCTCGAGTGTGCGACGTCGTCGCTCGTGCCTGCTGCTTGGCCACAGGGTACATGCTGCACATGGCAGCAGCAACATGCCTGAGCGTTATGCGCGCAGGTTATTCGGCCCCAGAAGGTGTGTGCGCACTCAGCGACGAGCAAGTCACTCGCCACGTGCGGTTCGTTCGCCGGCCGCGGCTATCGGCCCGGTCCGCACCGTTGAACGCGACCATGAGCACCAGCGGCAGCACGGCCACGCCCAGCCCCACCAGCCACAGCGTCCAGGAGTTCATCAGGTCACCGGGCGGCCTGGACGAGCTCGACGTGGCCGCCCGACACGAGGTAGCCGCGACCCACGGTGATCGCGGCCGGCGCCTGTCGCGGCAGGCGGGCGCCGAGCAGGTCGCCGTCGAGGTCGACGTCGGGCACGAGCAGCACCCCGACCTTGGCGGCGCGCAGGGTCTTGGTCCAGTGGGAGAACAGGGTGCGCAGCGCGTCCGCGCGCGCGGCGGCGACCACGTGCAGGCCGGGGCGCTGTGAGGACATCAGCGCGCTCAGCGCCGGGCTGTCGTCCACGAGCTCGGCGTCGTCGATCAGGACGAGGTGCGGACGGTCGTCGTCGCCGACGCCGGTGAGCAGCTCCACGGCCTGCGCGGGGGTGCCGTGGGCGTCCAGGTGGGGGCTCTGGTCGAGGTGGGACCGCGGCCCGGACACGCCGATGACGGTGATCCCGGGTCGGGCCTGCTTGGCCACCCGGGCGATGGTCCGCAGCACGGTCGTGCGTCCCGAACGCGCTGGCCCGGCGACCAGGCCGTGCTCACCGGGATAGAGCTCGAGGCAGGCGGGCGCCAGCGTCTGCTCGCCGATGCCGAGCGGCAGCCGCCACGGTGCGGTGTCGAGTCGGGCGGCGGCGGCGATCGTGGCGACGTCGACGCGGGTCGGCAGCGCGCCGACCGGTGCGGGGGGCCGCTCGGGCTCGGGCGCGGCGGCGGCGACCCGGGCGACCGCGCCGGCGAGGTCGCCGCCCGGCGGGCGAGCGACCTGGACGAGCTGGCCGGTGTCGGCGAGGATGCCCCGCCCTGGCGGCAGGTCGGGCACGGTGGCCGACTTCACGCCGAAGATGCTGTAGTCGGCGGCGTCGGCCAGGCGCAGCAGCAGCTTTTGGCGCACGAGCGACGCGATCGCTGCGGGCACCGCCCCGCTGCGGTCGGCGCCCACGAGCAGGTTGAGGCGCAGATCCGGCCCGTCGCTGACCAGGCGCGCCACGTCGTCGAGGAGGGCCAGGCCCGCGGCGTCGTTGTCGAAGTCCGCGCGCAACGCGGCGTAGCCGTCCAGCGCCACGACGATGCGGGGCTGAGCGGCGCGGGCGGCGGCGTCGAGCCCGCGACGGCGGGCGACTTCGGCGACGAGCTGGCGGACGAGGCGCAGCTGGCGCTCGCGCTCGGTGGCGGTGACCACCGCGCCGGTGTGCGGCAGCCCGGCGAGCGGCGCGAGCTCGCCCGCCCCGAAGTCCAGCGCGTAGAGGTGCAGCTCGTCGGGTCGGTGGATGCGCGCCAGCGCGAGCGCGATGCTCGCGAGCGCCGTCGTCGTCCCGGCCCCGGGGATGCCGTAGACGATCAGGTTGCCGTCGGCGGGTCGCCACCCGACGGGGTACTGCGACTGGCGCTCGGGGTCGTCGGCCAGCGCGAATCCCACGACCCCGGCCTGGCCGGTGTCGACGACGTCGTAGAGGTCGACGTGGCCGGGCAGCGGCTCGGGCCACGGTTTGCGGGGCTCGCGCAGGCTGGACGACGCGAACGCGTCACGGATCGCGTCGACGAGGCGCTCCAGGTCGGTCGGCGCATCGTCGCCGGGCCCGCCGGCGCCCGCCCGCCGCGCCGGCGCGGGCCCGTAGCGGAAGGGGGCCACCTCGAGCGGGCGCACCGCGTCCGCGCGGGTCACCGCCGTCGACAGCGCGGTCTGGATCGGGACGATCTCACCTGGGCCGAGACGCACGTAGGCCCGGCCCGCCTGGCCGCGCGCGATGTGCGCCGCGTCACCGACGCCGATCACGTCGCTGGAGTCGGCGGCGTCCTGGACCCGGAGGGCGACGCGCAGGTTGGTGTTGGCCTTGATGTTCTCGTTGACCGCGCCGGACGGCCGCTGTGTGGCGAGGATCATGTGCACGCCGAGGCTGCGTCCCCGCTGCGCGATCCCGACCAGCGCGTCGATGAAGTCCGGCAGCTCGGCGGCCATCGTGGCGAACTCGTCGATGACCACGACCAGGCGCGGCATCGGTTCGGTGTTGGACGGGTCGGCGAGGTAGGCGAGAAGGTCCTGCGCGCCGGCGGCGCGCAGGACCTTCTCGCGGTGGTGCAGCTCGGCCTCCAGGCAGCGCAGCGCGCGCTCGCCGAGGTGGGCGTCGAGGTCGGTGACCATGCCGACGGTGTGGGGCAGCCGGGCGCACTGGTCGAAGGCGGCTCCGCCCTTGTAGTCGACGAGCACGAACGTGAGGTGGTCGGGGTCGACGTTGGTGGCCAGACCGGCCACGAGCGACCGCAGCAGCTCGCTCTTGCCCGACCCGGTCGTGCCGGCGACGAGGCCGTGGGGGCCGTCACGGACGAGGTCGACGACGAACACGCCGTCCTCGTCGACGCCCACGGGCGCGGCGATCGGGGGCGCACGCCCACCGTCCTTCCAGCGCGCCGCGACCGCCTCCGCGGAGAGCTCGCCGAGGCCGAGCAGCGGCAGCAGCCGCACCGCCGGGGGCAGGCCGGCGCCGGCGATCTCCAGCTCGGGGTCCTCGAAGCGCGCGAGCGCGCGGGCGGTCTCCCGCGCGACGGCGTCGGCCAGGCCCGCGGCCAGGAACCCGGCGAGGTGGTCACCGGTCAGCGGCAGGTGTCGCGACGCGAGCCCGTCGGCGTCGTCGAGGCGCACCACCGCGGTGCACACCGCGGGCAGGCGGTCCTCGGCGCTCGCGAGCACGATCCCGGCGACGGGCCCCGCCTTGCCGCGCAGCACCGACCGGGCGGGCGCCCGCCGCCCGTGGGTCAGCGACTCGTCGTCGAGGACGACCAGCAGCACGCTGGCGTCCTCGGAGAGCCCCTCGCCCCTTCCCCGCGAGGGGCGGTCGCGGTCCTCGCCGGCGTGGCTGGCGAGGAGCGCGTCGAGCAGGGCCTCGCTGGTCTCGCGGTCACCGGACAGCAACCGGCTCGTGCCGCCGGCGGGATCGCGCGTGTGCGGCAGCCACTTCGCCCAGTCCCAATCGTCGGCGCGCTCCTCGGACGCGAGGACGGCGACCGGGAGGTTCGCGGGTCCGTGATGCACGGCGGCCTGCACGACCAGTGCGCGCGCGAGCGCGAGCGCGGCGGTGCGCTCCCCGACGATGCCGACGACGCCGCCGTCTGCGAGCGACACGTCCACCGGACAGCGCGGCAGGACCGCATGAGCGGCCAGCGCGGCCTCGACCTGTTCGGGGACGGCGTCGCGCGCGGCTCGCCCTCCCACCACGGGTGTCGGGGGTCGCCAGGGCACGTCGCCCGTGCCGAGGCGCAACGCGAGGAAGTCCGCGTGGCTCGGACGCCGCTCCCACAGGTGGGTACTCGGTTGGCTGGCCCGGCGGGCGACCTCGGCGAGGTCGGGGTAGGCGCCGCGGCGGCGTGACACCTCATGGGCGTGGGCGTCGCTGAGCGCAGCGGTGAACGCCGCGAGCTCGCGGGCGAAGCGCTTCGCGTCCTCGCGAGCCTTGCGCTTGTCCGTGCGCTTTCCCTGCAGCCAGTTGCCCACGACCATCATCGGGGTCAGGATCGCGAACATCGCGAACAGCCAGCTGCCGAGCACCATGACCATCACCACGCCGAAGATGATCGGCGTGACCAGCATGGCGACGTTGAACGGCGCCTTGGGCCCGGCCCTGTCGGGCGGCGCCGGCGGGTGGATCTCCAGGGGCGGGCCGAGCAGGGCGGAACGGGGCGGGCGGTTGAACGGGATGGTGCCTGCCGGGGTGGCGTGCCGGCGCGGGTCGACCGCCAGCGGCCGGTCGTCGTCGCGGGGCGCGCGCACGGTCGCCTGCACGGCGCCGAGCTGCAGCAGCGCGCCCGGGTCGAGTGCGCGCTCGCCGGTGACGACCTCGCCGTCGACCCACGTGCCGTTGTGCGAGCCGAGGTCACGCACCGCGACCCGCATGCCATCGACCTCGACCGCGAGGTGGCGCCCCGACACGGTGTCGCTGGTCAGCACGGCGTCGCAGTCGGGGTGGCGCCCGACCGTGGCCTCGCCGGTTGTCAGGGGCCAGCGGTGACCGGCGTCGACTCCGCCGACGACCTCGAACATGGCGACCGGGTCGCTGGCGGATGCGGGCTCGACGCAGGGGAGGGTGACGACGGCGCCCTCGTGGAGGCCGGCTTCCTCCAGCGACAGGGTCAGGCCGGCAAGGCGACCACCCACCACGAGACCCTCGAGACGGTCGGCCGCGTCGGGAGCGAGCGCGCGTACGAGGTCCGCGACGGTCGCGTCGGGGTCGTTGACGGTCAGGTCGAGCTCGTGACGCCTGCCGTTGCCCTCATAGACGATCTGCACGCCCTACCCCCTCCGTTGCGCCACCGGGAGTATCGGACCCATGGTCAGGGCCTCGGTCGCCGGCTGCCCGCAGGTCGTCGTCGGTGGGCAGGAGCATCTCGATCGCCTGCCAGACCAGGCGGGGCGGGCACGGCGTCAGCGTGACCACGTCGCCGTCGTCGCTGGCGTCGGCGGGCTCGTGGAGCCAGAACCCCGCACGCCCGGCGTCGAGGAAGTGGTAGCGCCGATGCTCGAGGGTGTCACGCGCGGTCGGCCAGCTGCTCCACAGCGTCCAGCGGGCCCGGTAGTGCGCGGCGGCGTCACACACGACCGCACGCCAGTGCGGGTCGGTCACGCCGAGCGCATCAAGGATCTCCACCGCGGTCGAGCGGTTGGTCTCCCCCGTGTCGCGCACCAGGTGGTCAAGCGCCATCTTCGGCAGGTGCATCCGTCCGGACACCCGCGTTGGCGGGCGGTAGGAGACGTCGAGGAGCGCCGCGATCTGTGCGGGCACGGCCGTGGGATGCAGCAGTGTGACCTGTGGCGGGCCGATCGGGTCGTCAGGTAGGGGAGCCGCCAGCACCGCGTGCTCACCTGATACCCATCCCCTGGCGTCCACCTGCGCCTCGCCGAGGCGCACCTGCACACCGAGCTGCACGAAGTGATCCGCCATGACGACGGCGAGGTCCGCCAGCATCGGGTGGAGTCCCAGACCGGGCTGGTAGGCGCCCGCCTCCCCCAAGGCATCCCGCAGCGGCTGGTGGCGCGGACCCCCGTGATCGTTGCGGGCGAGATCCGGAAGGGCCGCAAGCTCCGCGGGGTGCAGGCGCAGGAGACCGTCGTCGGCGTCGAAGACGACGTGCGCGTTCACGCTGCGCTCCGGTCTGCTCGCAGCAGCACACGGCCGGCGACCTGCTCCCAGACCGACACCATGGCGCGGCGCTCGAGCGCGTCGCTGGCCGCGGACAGGCAGAACCCCCGGCCCGCCTCCACGGCAAGCCAGGTATCCATCGTGATGGCGTGCACCCCGACCCTGGCTGTCGACAGCAGCCGCATCCCAGCGGTCTTGTCCAGGACCGTCTCGCTGAGGTCGATCACCCGGAAGTCGGTCAGGATCAGCTCGAAGCCGGCCAGCTGCCCGGCGACGAATCCCTCCAGGTCTCCCTCAGGGAACTTTCGGGCGGGTTCCACCAGGGCGGAGAGGCTGTTCATGAAACGGCCGTCGGCATGCGCCGGTGTGGGCGGCACCTGCGAGACGATGACGCCGAGCTGCTCAGGAAGCGTCCGCAGCGACCACCCGCGGGGGTAATCGATCGCGAACGGCGCTCCCGGCACACCCCAGCGCGCCCAGGCCGGCATCGGCGCCGGCGTCGGGCCCTGGGCGTCTGTGTCATCCACGCATCAGCCGAGGCGTTGGTGGTGGGGGCTGAAGTGCTCCTCGAGGAAGCGGTGGATCCAGGGCACCAGGAACAACCGGGTGATGCGTGTGCCGCCGGGGTGGCGCCCGAAGATCCTCTCCAGGTTGCGGGGAGTGACGAGCACGTACCCCAGCAACGCGAAGAAGAGGCAGCCGAAGCCGGCCAGGGACACCGCAGCGTTCACGAGACTGGAGAGACGGGGGTAGAGCCCGACCACGATCAGCAGCAGGCCGAACCCGATGCAGACGTACGGGGTGGGTAGGAGGACGGACGCGGTCGCCGGCGGTCTCCCGGCGCTGGGCACGTTGGCGGTGAGCCACCGCCGCCAACGCCCGGCCCACATCATCGCCCCGCAGACGACCAGCACGGCGCCGCCGACCGCGATCAGCTCAGGGGGGAAGCCGACCTGCTCGGCCCACTCCGCCCGCGTGGGGGTGAGCACGACCGGTGTCAGATCCACGGTCAGCTGACGCGGTGGTGCTGGGGGCTGAAGTGTTCCTCGAGGAAGCGGTGGATCCAGGGCACCAGGAACAAGCGGGTGACCCGCGTGCCGTGGGGATGACGCCCGAAGAGCTTCTCCAGGTTGCGCGCCGTGACGAACACCCACTCGAGTATGGAGAAGAAGACGCAGGCGATGCAGGCGACGAAAAGTACCCCGAACACCACACCGGGGAGATGGACGTAAAGGCCGGTTGCGACCAGGAGAAAGCCGATCCCGGTGCAGACGTAGGGAGCGGACATGAGGTAGTAGGCGGTGATCGGCAGGTCCCCGCTGCTGGGCAGGTTGAAGGTGAACCATCGCCGCCACCGCCCGGCCCACATCATCACGCCGCAGACGAGCAGCACGGCGCCACCGACCGCGATCAGCTCAGGGGGGAAGCCGACCTCTTCGGCGAGTTCCGCCCGCGTGGTGGCGAGCACAGCCGCTGCGAAGTCCGCCGGTCCTATCCGCACGTTGCGCTCCTTGGCGTCGGATGCTCCAGCGCATGAGTGCCTGGATGCTAGCTCAGGGGCGCCATCCCGTGACGGATGCCCAGGTGTCGGTGGTCCAGTCGGTGACGTCGTCCCACGTGTCGCCGCTCCAGTCGGTGAGGTCGTCCCACGTGCCCCCGCTCCAGTCAGTGACGGATTCCCAGGTGCCGCTGGTCCAGGTGGTGAGGTCGTCCCAGGTGTCGGTGGTCCAGGTGGTGAGGTCGTTCCAGGTGTCGGTGATCCAGTCGGTGACGCCGTTCCAGGTGTTGCTGGTCCAGGTGGTGAGCTCGTCCCAGGTGTCGCTGGTCCAGGTGGTGAGGTCGTTCCAGGTGTCGCTGGCCCAGTCGGTGACGCTGCCCCACTGGTCACCGAACCAGCGGCCGAGGTCGTCGACCTGGTCGGCGACCCAGCGGATCTGGTCCTTCGCCCAGTCGTCGATCACCTTGGTGAGCACCCAGTCAAGGCCGGCGTCGACCAGGGCCGCGAGCGCGATACCGCCGGCGAGGATGGCGGGCGCGGCCAGCAGGCCGACACCGGTCAGGCTGATACCGCCGGCGATCGCCACCGTTGCGGCAGTGATACCCAGGGCAAAGACGCCTCGGATGCCACCTTGCAGCCCGGTTCGCAGGACCCGTTCGGTCGGGGACACGTCGGCGCGGTGGGCGTCGCGGTTCCATTGGTCCCAGCCGGCGAGCACGAAGGCGAGGGGCTTGAACGCGTTGCCGAGCGGCCTTGCGACACGCCCGAGTCGCGCCAGCCATCCGCCCAGCCGCCGCTGCCACCGTGCGGGTTCCAGAACCCAGTGCGTGGTGCGGCGGAATACCTCGACGGTGGCGGTCCGCAGGTAGGCGACGGTGACGCGCCCCAGCCGCGCGACGGTCGCCTGCAGCGCGCGGTACCGGTCGACGAGCTGGGTGGTCACGACCACGGTCATCTTGAACGCCCGGCGCAGCGCCTCGCCCAGCGACTTCTCGAGGTTGTCGACGAACTCGACGACACGCTCCGGCCAGGCCGTCCAACGATCCAGCCAGTCGCGCAGGCGCTCACCGAACGAGGGTTCGCTCTCCCCGTCGAGCTGCTGCTGGATACGCTGGTCCTCGACGCTGACCAGGCTGCCCGCGCGGGAGCCGCCGGCCTGCTCGAACGCGCGACCGACCGCACGGGTCCGTTCGGACACCGCCCTGGCAGCGTGCACCAGGGAACCGAGCTCCTGCTCCAACGCCGGCACGGCCGGCATGTACTCGCTGCCGCTGTTGCGGAAACGGTCCAGCGCGTCAGCGAGCGGGCCCTGGTCCGCCGCCATGCCGTCGTTCAGCTCGGTGGTGCCGTCGGCGTAGCGGGCCAGGTGCTCGGGGACTGCTGAGCTCGTGCGTCCCATCGAAGGCTCCTCCTACGACCCGCCGGTCGGTTGGGCCGCGGCCTGCGCGGCTGCGGCCTCCTCGGCGCGACGCTGGTCGGCGGCGGCCTTCTCGCGGTGCCAGCGCGCGCGTTCGGCCTCGCGGCGGTCCTGCTCGGCGCGGGCGGCGCGGGCGGCGTCGCCGGTCGCGCCCGCCAGGTTGCGCAGGGCCACGACCAGCCGCTCGGTGCGCGTGTCCACCGCGGCGTCCTCGCGGTCGAACTCCTCGCCGTAGCGGCCCTCCCAACGCTCGGCGGCCAGGCGGGCGAGCTGACCGCGGCGGGAGCGTGCGGAGACGAGCCGGTTGGCGACTGCCTGGCACTGGGCTGCCGCCGCCTGCGCCGCGGCGTGGTCGAAGTCCACGTCAGCCCAGTTGGGCTGCCACCCCGGCATCCGCCGGTCACCCCCGCCCTGGCCGTGTGCGGCTAGACGCCTCCGGCGGCCATGATGTTGTCGTTGATGCGCTGGACCTGCACGCGCAGCTGCTCGAGGTCCTCTTTCATCTGCACCAGCCGCGAGTGGGTCTCGGGCCACGAGGCCTGGAACTGCTTGGCCAGCGGTCCGTCCCAGTTGTTTGGGTCCGACAGCACGTCGCCCTGGGCGCGTAGCTGGTTGAGCTGGTCCTGGATGCCGGAGTTGATGGTGGTCTGCATCTGCTGGATGGCTTGCAGGGCTTGCGGTGTGGACTTGACGGTCACGGCCATGGCGTACCCCCATCTTGGGTCAGTATCGGGTGCCTATTGTCTTGCGTGGACAGACACGAAACGACATCATTGACCATCTCAATCACGAGCACAACCCCCCCTGTTGCGCGCTAGGCGGCCGGCCGGCTAGTCCCGCCGCGGGGGTCGGGCGGCCTGCCACACCACCGCCAGGCTGGCTGCCCCGGCCACCACCAGCCACCACGGCACCGCCTGCACCTCGCCGTGGCGCACCCGCGCCGGGTCGGGGCGCACCGGCCAGTCCCTCACCGCGCGGCCTCGTCGCCGACCTGGCCCAGCAGCGCCAACGCCACGCTGGCCAGCATCTCCCGCGACACCGGGGTGGCACGCCGGCCCGGTCGCCCGTCGTCGGACCGCGCCGCGCCCAGCAGCCACAGGCCCGACTCGGTCGTGGCGGCCAGCAACCGTGCCGGCGATCGCCACGACCCCCGCCGCGGTCAGCAGCACCGGCGCGACAGCCACCACGCCGGCAGAGGCGACCGCGGTAGCACCCGCCACGATACGGTCGATGGTCTCTCGTGCCCCGTCGTAGGGGCTGCCCGCGAACAGGGCGATGTACGCGTTGGCCCCGACGCCGATCGGACCGGCGAACCGCCTCACCCGCCCCAGCCGCCCGGTCGCGGTGTGGATGCGCCTGGTCGCGCCGGCGATGCGCCCTTGGGCGGCGGCGACCCGCTGGCGGAACACCTCCTTGGTGGCCCGCACGTGCTCGCGGGCCTCGCGCCACTGGGGGGAGTTGCGCCCGAACTGGGCCCGGGCCTCGAACCGGCTGAGCCGTGCGCCCGCCCGCGCGAAGAAGCCCTGCACGCTGGCGACGCGCTGCCGGAGGAGCGCAAGCGGTCCAGCGCGTCGCCCAGCGTCCCGGCGTCGCGGCGCATCCCGTCGGAGAGCTCGCCTGCGCCTTGCGCGTAGGCGGCCAGGTGATCGGGCACCGCCGAACTCACACGGCTCACGGCGCCTCCGGGAGCCGGCGCGGCGGGCGATTAGTGGGCGGTTCGGCCATACCCCTACCTCCAGCTGATGGACCGTAGCCTGCCGTGCCAGCCTCGGGGTGAACGTGCACGAGAAACAGCACTATGGGTCTCAGGGGGCTGTCCTCCACAATGATGCAGCGGGACCGGCCCACTCGTAGTTGCTCGTGGGCGGCGGCCGGCGCCGCCAGCCCGGCGGCCACGGGCGACGATGAGCGCAGCGCTCACCCCGGTTCATCGCACGTCGACCCCCTTCGGCCCACGTCGGTGCCATCCCGACCGGACGTGTACGACTCATGTTTTCGAGTGCGTCCCCTGGAAGGGTTGCGGACCCGCCAGGTCCGATCGGTCCGCCGGCCGCGGCTGTCGGCGGCGTCCGCGCCGTGGAACGCAACCATGAGCACGAACGGCAGCGCTGCCACACCCAGGCCGACGACCCACATCACCCACGGCTCCATGGGAGCGATGCTAGTGCCCGGGCGCGGGACGTCACACGCAGGGGTTTTCGGGCTCGGCGCCCTCGGCGTAGGTCGATCGCCGAACGAACCACCACGGGGTGGGGTTGCGCGCGGGGTCGGCCTCGCCGTGGTGGGGCACGAGCCCGACGTGGATGGGCTCCCACTCGGGCTCGCCCGTGAGGATGGCCCCGCTGCGGTACGTGGCCTCGACGAAGACGCAGTCGGGACCGGCGCTGATCACCTGCGTGATCTCCCCCACGGTGATGTCCTCCATCTCCTCGACGGGGCGGAAGAGATGCCAGTTTTGTTCGAGCTGGTCGAAGAAGCCGATCTGGAAGTCGCGACCCTCCGGGTTGAACAGCGCGGCCAACCAGGCGTGCCATTCGTCGTCGCGCCTGCGGGTCGTGAGCTGGTGGCGGGTGCGGTCGCTCTCGGCGGCGAACAGGGCGTTGAGGACGCCGAGCAGGTAGGCGGCGTCGATGGCGGCGGGGTCGTCGGGGATCGCCAGCGGGTCAGGCTCGGGTGTGGCCTCCGGGGACGGATCGGCGGTGGGCGTGGCGGTGGGCGTCGGCGTGGCGAGCGACTCGACCTCCGGCTCTGGCGCCCCCCGGCAGGACGCCAGGGCGACTACGAGTGCCACGACCGCCGAGAATGTTCCAAAGCGCCTCATGCCGTCTCCGCACCTAGCGATAGCGGACCGCCTGGACCTCGACCACCCGATAGTCGACGATCGTCGTCTCGTCCTCGAAGGTCTCTCAGAAGAGCCGCGAGTCCATCCCCCGCTTTCTCACGGTACGTCACCTCACTCGGGTCCGGCCATGACGGCGTCGGTGACCGCCCGGGCGGTCACCGTGCGCTCTGACAGCCCGCCGGGCAGGGCGGGGGCGAACAACCGCGGCACACGGGCCTCGACGGCGACTACCACGCGGTCCCGCCCGGGTCCGACGTCGACGGAGAAGTCGGTGATCGTGAAGAACTCGCTGCCGCGGGCGTCGAGCGAGCGCAAGGCGACCTCCTCGGCACGCTGGGTATCGAGTGCGAAGCGGCTCTTCTCGTAGAGAGCCTGCTCGTCGACGGCCTCGCCGGCCGCGTCGTTGGCGGCCGCCGCGGCGATGTCGCCGAGCTGGCGCTGGGCCAGGAACGCGATGGCGGTGTCCACCGCGATCGCTGCGAGCACCATCATGATCAGGATCGCCGCGGGCATGAGCATGAGCGCGCTGCCCGCCTGCCCGTCGCGCCGGTCAGCCACCCCAGGCCGTCTCACAGGCCACCCCCCTGTCGACGTCGAGGCCCGAGCGGTAGGGGTCCACGATCTCCGAATGCGTCGCGTTCACGGTGATGGTGGGCGCTGCGAATCCCCCGATGAACGGCAGGGTGATGGTGGGCACGTCGTACGAGGCGGTGAACGTCGCCCGCACGCAGCGCCCGAAGGGGTCGCCGGCCGGCGGGGGCAGGGTGAAGCGCTCCACGCTGCGCCCGTACCCGCGGATCACCTCATGCGCGGCGGCCACGGCCGCGTCCTCGGCTGTGGCGGCGTCCGGCGCCGTGGCGTACGCGCGGGCGGCCTCGCGCGCCGCCGCGGCGGTCGTGAACTTGGCGTCCACGACCGCCCAGGTGTTGGCGATCAGCAGCCCGCCGATCATGCACGTGAGCAAGCCGAATGCCAGTGCCTCCAGTCCCCCCACAACTCCTGACTCCCCCGCGAGCCGCACTGGCATCGCTAGCCGCTCTCTACCAGGGTCTCCCGGCGGACGCGCACCGTGCGCTCCACCGTTTCCACCCCCACCGCACGCATCAGCCCGGGCCACAGCAGGCGGGGCGCCTGGGCGACGACCGTCACCGCCACGAAGTCACCGTCGTCAGCCGCGGTCACGCGCACGTCGCCGCCGTAGGAGCCGAGCAGACCCAGGACGTGCGCCTGCGCGTCCGTCCCCTCGCCCCCGGACCCGGCGACGATCCGCGCCGCGTCGTTGGTGGCGGCCGTCACGACCGAGTTGAAGTACAGACCGATCAGCAGGTGGGTGGCAAAGAACAGCAAGGCCAGAAAGACCGTGAGGCCGGCGAGTGCGGGCACGAGCCCGGTGCCGTCCTCACCGCTGACCGGCACCCGGGCCATCAGCCACCGATCTGCTCGATGTTGGTCTCGATCCTGCCCTCGGCGTTGCCCCAGATCCGCTCGAAGGCCAACCACATGAGCAGGCCCAGGCCCGCCATGATGAGCACGGCGATCGCCGTGGAGATGACGCCCTCGCCCGCCTCGTCGCGCGCGATCCGTTGAGCGAGGGTGGTGGGCAGCAGCTTGACGGTGAGGTAGGCGGACAGCAGCGCGTCGGACATCGGCGTTCCTCCCGTTGCTGTGAGTCGCCCGCTGGGCAACCGTGGGTTTCCGTGACGATTCATGGACGCAGCGTCACAACGCTAGCGGGTGGGCTTGGGTCAAGCCAGTGTCTCTTTAGCCAGCAAACCGGGACATCGCGACGGCGAACGGCACCGCGAGGAAGATCACCCCGGGGATCAAGGTTGCGATCGTCACCGGCACCCATACCTTCTGCGCGCGCTGCTCGACCGTCTCGATGAGCTCGCGTTGGACGTCGCGACGGATGGCGCGGGCTTCCTCGGTGATGAGCCGACCCAGGTCGGTGGCCTGGCGGTTGAGCGCGAGCACCGGCACGAGACGCGTCAGCGCCGGCACGTCGGCCAGCGCCGCCCACTCCTCGAGGGCCTCGACGTCGCTGAGTCCCTGGCGGATCCGCGTGTTGACCCTGGCGAGGTCGTGCTGGATCGCGCCGTGCCCCCGCCCGGCGATACGCCCCAGCGCTGCGCTGAGGGAGAACCCCGCCGACACCAGCATCGCGAGCTGCTCGCTGACGACCGGCAGCTCGAGGAAGATGCGCCGCTTCCAGCGCTCGGACGCGGCCACCACGTGCTGCTCGAGGAGGAGGAAGGCCAGGAGTGGCAAACCGGCGATCATCGCGAGCCCCACGAGCAGCGGAGGGCGCAGCGCGACCGCGCCCGCGGCGGCAACCCCGAAGGCCACCAGCGCCCATGCGGACTGACGCACCCGAAAGGCCGTGACGCCCATCGGGGAATGGATGCGCTCGAGGCGCCGCTCGAGGTCCTCGCTCACACCGAAAAGTGCCGATACCCGCCCCCCGATCGCGCTCGCCAGCGGGCCGACCACCTCGTTGAAGGACTCGACCGAGAGCAGGCCGCTGCGCTCCCGCCTGGCCATCCCGCCGGGGGCGTACAGCGCCACCCGGTCGGCCAGGGACCGGCGGGAGAACCAGCGAAGCTGTGACAGCAGCAGGGTCACGCCGACCCACAGGAGCAATCCGGACACGACCATCGGCCAGCTCATGCGGTGAACACCCGCTCCTCGTCGGGCAGGCGCAGCATCCGGCTCGCCCACCCCCAACAGCCGAGCAGGATCAGCAGCCCGACCACGACCGCCAGCTGCGCCCCGGAGGAGGCGTAGGCGGCGCGCCCCTCGCCGATCGACAACCCCACCCCGGCCATCCCGGCGGGCACGATCAGCACGAACAGGCGGGCGAAGCGCACGCCCGCCTGTCGAGCCTGTGCGTCCTTGCGGCCCTGAAGGTCGGCGATGCGGTCCTCGATCAGCGCGGCGAGCCGCTTGTCGACGTCGCTGCCGCCAACCTGGTGGGCGATGAGCAGGGTCTCGCAGACGGAGTCGGCCGTCGGGTCGGCCAGGCGCTGCTTCAGCACCCCCACCGTCCCCTCGAAGTCGGTCGAGATGAGCCACTCACGGTGCGCCGCCTCGAACGCGGGCCGGATCTCCTCCGGCGCGCGCGTGCCGACCGAGAACAGCGCCTGCGGGATCGACTGGCCCGCCGAGGTCGCGAGCAGGCGGACCTCCTCGATCATCCGCGGCCAGGCCTCGCGGGCCCGCTCCAGGCGTCCACGGCGGCGGGCGGCCGCCGACGTCAGCGGGACGGAGGCGGCGAAGAGGCCGACGAGCAGCGGCGGCAGCACGCCGCCGAAGACGGCGTAGGCCAGGCCGGCGCCGACCAGGGCGAGCACGGCGCAGATCCCCACCAGCTCGGCCGGTCGGGCCTGATCGAGCCCGGCCTGCACCAGGAAGTCCCCGATCCGGTCCCGGCGCATCCGCGCCCCGAGGGCGGAGGGAGCGAACGCGATGCCCTCCCAGCCGAACGCGACGCTCGTGTACACGAGGTAGACGCCGTAGCCAGCGCTGACGGCGAGCAGCAGACCGATCACTTCTGCGACACCCGTCGCTTGGCCGCGGTCGTCTTGGCTGGGGTGCGGGTCGGCCGGTCGCCGAGCAGGCGGCGCACGTCGACGCCCGCGTCCGCCAGCGCCTCGGCGACCCTGACGGGCACGTGGCCGCTCCAGTGCAGCGGCGCGTCCCACCCCTCGCGCGTGAAGACCGACGTGGTCGTGAACTGCGTGCTGTCGGCCCCACCCTGCTGGTCCTCCACCGCGAGGACCTCGGTCACCTGGACCCTGCCGCGCAGCCGGGCGCAGTGCACGACCACGTCGACGGCCTCGGTCACCAGGCTGTTCAGCGCGGCGATTGGCAGCTCGCTGCGCGTGTCGGACAGCTGGCAGATGAACCGCAGCCGGGTCAGGGCCTGGCGCGCCGAGCCGGCGTGGATGGTCGTGAAGCCCTTGACCCCGCTCGACAGGGTGAGCAGCAGCGGCAGCGCCTCGCGGTCACGGACCTCACCGACGATCGCGATGTCGGGAGCCATGCGCAGGAAGCCGGCGACAAGCCGGCGCAGGTCGATCTCGGCCCGGTCGGGGCGGGCTGCACGCGTCTGCATGGACGCCACGTTCGGCAGCGGAACGTCGGCCTCGAACACCTCCTCTGCGACCACCACCCGCAGGCTGGGGTCGAGCTCGGCGGCACAGCACGACATCATGGTCGTCTTTCCTGAGCCGGGCGGGCCGGCGAAGACGATCGACTGCCGGGCCTGCACGCAGGCGCGCAGGAAATCGGCGACCTCGCGTTCGAGCATCCCCCGGTCCACCAGCTCGTCGAGGGAGCGGAACGCGACCCCGGTGAACTTGCGGATGTTCACCAGCGTGTGCCCGTCCTGGCCGATGTCGCCGTGGACGATGTGCAGCCGCGCCCCGGTCTCCAGCTGCGCGTCCTGCAACCCTTCTGCGGGGTCGAGCTTGCGGTGCGAGGCAGCGGCGTCGTCGAGGATCCGGGTCAGCGTGCGCAGCACGTGCTCGTCGTCGTGGAACACCTCGTCGTGGTAGCCGCTCGGCCCCTGGTGGCGCTTGACGAAGATCGCGTCGGGGGCGTTGATCATGATCTCCCACACGTCGTCGTCGCGCAGCAGCGGCTCCAACGGCCCGTACCCAGCGAGGTTGCGGTACGCGCGGTCGGCGACCCCTCGCGGGTCGGCGAGGTCGAACGGCCGGGCGCCGCGCTTGTGCTCGACGCTCCAGCGCGCGATCTCCTCGGTGATGAGCGCGCGCAGCTTCGCGTCGCCCTCGGCGCCTTCGAAGACCTGGCCCTTGCCGCGCGCCTGCACCGCGTGCTCGATCTCGAGCAGCGGCGACACCGGCACCTCCAGGGGCGCGCTCATCCTTCCGCCTTCCCGACGACCCCGAGCGAGCCGGGACGCACCCGTATCGGCTGGGTCGACGGCGTGCTCAGCCGCCCGGGTTCGGCCAGGCGGCGGAGCGCCGCCTCGCACGCCCCGGCGAGCAGGGCCGGCAGGGGAGCGGGCAGGGCCACCCCGTCGCGCAGCGCCTGCTCGACCCTGGCTTCGGGCAGGAACAGTGGCCCGGGGGGCTCGGGGACACCGGCTCGCGGCAGCAGCCGGGCGAGCGAGCGGGCGAGCTCGGCGCGTTGCTTGACCTTGCGCGGCGCCTGGTTGACCACCAGCCCGATGCGGTTCGGCTGCACGCCAGCCGCGACCAGGTCGGCGACCACGTGGACCAGTGAGTGCAGGCCCTTCATGGACGCTGATCCCACGACGAGCACGAGCTCGGCCCGCTGCGCGGGCCGGCGGCTGAGCAGGTTGCGCTCCTCGACGTCGGACGAGCCGGCCTGGTCCTCGCCCTCGAGGTCGCTGTCGATGTCGCACACCACGGCGTTGAAGCCTCGCACCAGGGAGTCGAGCGCGGCATCCAGCGCCCGCGGCCGCAGGGTCGCCCAGTAGCGGGACTGGCGCAGCCCGAGCAGCAGGTGGTAGCCGCGTTCGGCGACGTGGAAGGTCGACGCCCGCACGTCGGCCAGACCCGGCACGCCGTTGCGGTGGGCGTCGACGAGCTCTTGGATGCCGGGGAAGACGTCACGCGCGTCGTGCAGCATCACCTGTTCGGCACGCCGGCAGCAGTCGGCGAGCACGACGCTGGTGTCGGCTTGGGCCGCGATGCCCTGGGCCAGCGCGATCGCCACCGTGGACGCCCCGGTGCCGCCCGGACCGCACACGGCGAGGATCCGACCCGGCATCGCCGCGGGCACCTCCATGGACCCGTCGAGCCCGGTGCCTTCCACCTCGCCGAAGGCGACGAGCTCGGCGTGGCTTGCGAGCACGTCGAGCAGCTCGGCACGCCCGAATCCTGGTGGCAGCACCGCGAGCGCGCCCAGGGCCGCCCAGTCCCGAGTCCCCGCGTCGACGACGATCGGCGCCGCTCCCGCGTCGCGGACGTCGGCGATCAGGTCCCGCTCGACCGCGGCGAGGCTCCCGTCGAGGAGCACCGCCGAGCATGCCTGACCGGTGCGGAGGCGTGTGCGCAGCTCCTCGGCGGACACGCACTTGCCGAACTCGGCGGGGACGGCGGCGGTCGTCGCCCACTGGCCCACCGCGCGGAACCAGTCGGCACGGGGCCGCCCGAGTCCCAGCAGGACGTAGCGTTCGCTCGGCACGATCTTCTCTAGGGCCGATCCGGCGTCAGCGGGCGGAAGGTCCGAGGGGGATCGGCGTCGGAGGCCTGACCGGTGACGCGCGCGACCGCGACCTCGGCGACCGCGAGCGCGTGCGTCAACGCCATCACCTGCGTCTCGTCGGCCAGCCCGACGGTGATGGATCGGCGCCCCCGCTCGGCCAGCCCGTCGCCGCCAGAGCCGCCGACGGTCAGCACCAGCGCCCCGCGGACGATCTCGGTGGTGAACGCCTCGGGCCCGTCGGTGTAGGTGGCGAGCAGGTCGATGCGCTCACCGACCCGCAGCGGGTTGCCGTCGGCGAAGACCCGGTCGGCGGGCAGGGACAGGGAGACCTCCTGGAGGCCGTCGGTCACCCGTTCGGCGAGCATCCCCTGCTGGATGAGCTGGCCCGCGCGGATCGGGGCGAGTGCCACGGTGCCGACCACGTCGTCGGGCCGGCGGTAGGTGGTGGACGCGAGCGGCTCAGGCAGATGCACCGCGATACGCCCGAGGTGGCGCTCCTGGACGGTCGAGCCCTGCTGCACGTCGGCGGTGGCGACCAGGTAGGCGGTCCGCGGCGGCGCGGTCGCCTGCGTGTACGCACCGAAGGTCCCGACGGCGGCGACGGCGATCAGGAACCCGCCGACGACCGCTCGCCCGCTCGGCAGACCCCCCCGGCGGCGCAGGCTGCGCGCGCTGGTGGGCGCCTTCGAGGTCCCGGCGGCGGACTCCCGGCGTGGCGCTGTGTCGAGTTCGGTCATCGCCCCACCTCACTTCCGCTGCATCCGTGCACGGTCGAGGCCCTGGAGCGGGAGCCTAGCCCAGGGGATCGGGGGGTGTCGCCCGCGGATGCCGGACGAGGCGGTCACGATCCCCAACCCGACACGTCGGCCACGGCCAGCTCCGTCACGGCCCGCACCGGCACGTAGACGACCGCGCGCGTGGCTGCTTCCACACGAAGGGTCAGGACGTCGGTGCCCACGGCGCGCAGCTCGCCCAGCAGCGGCTGACCGTGGCCGGCGGGCACGACGACGACCTGTGGGCGGTGTTCGGCCAGCAGGGCCAGGAGCTCGGCGAAGCGCAGGTCGCCGGGCGCGCGGCGGTCGCCGGCGGCGTCGGAATGGGCGACGCCGGGGTGGGGTCGCACGGCCGTGACGGCGTGGAGGGGAAGGTAGATGTCGGTGCGCGCGGCGGTGCGCAGCACACAGCAGTCGCTGCTCAAGCCGTGGAGGCTTCCCTGGTGGGAGCGGCCCGCGGTGGTGTGCAGGGTCAGGCCCGTCCCGGTCTCGAGGAGGTCGCGCAGCAGGCCGGCCACGGTGGCCGACTCGGTGTCGATGTGGCGCAGGTGTCGCTGGCGGATGCGCGTCTCGGCGTCGGCGTCACCACGCGCACGGTCGACCAGGTCGGTGACCGGATCGGGTGTGCGCCCGGGAGGTTCGCGGTGCGGTGGACCGGGTCCGCTCACGCGCTTGCGCCGGCGGGGTCGGGTGGCGGGTCGTGCAGCTGGAAGACCTGCCCCGGGTAGACCAGGTCGGGGTTGGCCGGGTCCGCCAGCGCGGGGCGGTTGCGTTCGATGAGCGCCTGCCAGTAGGGCACGAGCTCGGCGTCGGTCGGGGGCCGGCCCCAGGCGCGGGCCAGGACCGCCTCGGCGATGGCCCAGAGGTGGTCCCCCGGAGCGGTGGTCCAGGTCGGCACGGCGGCCTCCACCCCGGCGGTGATGCGCATCTCGACGCGCTCGTCGCCGGTGCCGCCGACGAAGCGCATCGCGGCGTGCTCGCCGTCACCGTGCGCGGGCCCCTGCAGGGAGGCGACGTCGGCCACGGCCACGCTGGCCACGGCATGCGGGACGCCGGGCCCCTGGGGGGTGTGGACGGAGGTCAGCGCGGCCGTCGCGAGCCCGACGCCGAGCGCTGTCTGCAGCAGCCGGCGGGCCCAGGGCAGGGTCAGCACATCGGCTACCGTGCCCAGGCGCCCCCAGCGCATGAGCTGGGCGATCGTGGCGATGACGGTGACGCCGAGGAGGTACCAGGCGACCGCGATCACAACGAGCCGCCCGGCGGCGAAAGCGACCTCGACGGGCCCGGCGACCTCGAGCCACCCACCCCAACCCGACAAGTCCGTCAGAGCGGGGGTTGCCAGCGGCCCGCCGCCGAGGGCGCTGAACACCACGATGACGGTGGCGAGCGTCGCGATCCATCCCGCCAGCAGCAGAGGGCGGGCGATGCGCCTGCCACGGCGCGCCGGTTGCGCGATCGTCGCCTCCACAGGTGTCCCCCTTGATGGGTGGGTCGCTGCACTCTAGCGTTGCACCAACGACTATGAAAGGGATGGGGATACATGACGGCAGAGACGTCAGATGCGAGCGGGTGGATCAGCACCGCCGAGGCGTCTCGGCGGCTCGGCGTCGGACTGCGCACCCTGTACCGCATGATCGACGGCGGCGAGCTGCCCGCCTACAAGCTCGGGCGCGTGATCCGCATCCGTGAGCAGGACCTGGAGGCTTTCGTCGAGGGCTGCCGCATCGAGCCGGGGGCGCTGAGCCACCTCTACCCGCCTTCGGCCGGGCACGACGAGGGGAGCTGATCCGCTGGCCGGCGACCTTCCTGGGTACGAGCTCGTCGAGCGCATCGGCGCGGGGGCGATGGGCACGGTTTGGCGGGCACACCAGTTGAGCTCCGCGGGGCGGGTCGTCGCGGTGAAGCGGGTCCACCCCGGCGATCCGGGGTTGGTGCAGCGCATTCGCCGCGAGGCCGAAGCCCTGCTGGGCCTCGACCATCCGCACGTGGTCAGCGTCCACGAGCTGGTGCCGGATGGCGAGGGTGTCGCCATCGTCATGGCGTACGCGCCGGGGGGGTCCCTGGCTGACCTGCTCGGCGACCTGGGCCGCCTGGAGCCGCAACGCGCGTTGCGGATCGCGTTGCCCCTGGCTGAGGCGCTCGCCTCGGTGCACCGCTGCGGGGTTCTGCACCGCGACGTCACGCCCGGCAACGTCCTGTTCACCTCCGACGGGCAGCCGCTCCTCGGCGACTTCGGTCTGGCCTTCGTGCCGGGTGGGCGGCGTCTCAGCGGCGGTGGCATCGCCGGCACGGCCGAGTACCTCGACCCGGACGTGGCCGGAGGCGCCGAGCCCGACCCGAGCAGCGATGTCTACGGCCTGGCCGTGCTGACCTACGAGATGCTGGCGGGGGGACCGCCCTTCACCGGCCCGACGCCCCTTGCCGTGCTGCGCGCCGCGGACCTCGCGGTGTACACGCCGTTGGTCGAAGCGGTGCCCGGCGTACCACGCGCCCTGGCGGGGGCCGTGGAGCGCGGGTTCGCGCGCGACCGCGCCCAGCGGTTCGCCTCCGCCGAGGAGTTCGCCGCGGCGCTGCGGGGGGCTGCCGGTCAGACCGGGCCCGAGCCCCGGCCGGCGCCGCCCGTCACCGCGGACGCCTCGAAGCCAGCCACGGTGGGGGCGCCCCGGCAGACGCGGACGTTCGGGCCCAAGCCCGTCGTCCGCGAGCAGCCGCCCGCGCGTGAGCGCACCGCCTGGCGCAAGCCGGTCGTGGTCGTGACGGCGCTGTTCCTGCTCGCGAGCCCGGTCGCGCTGATGGTCCTGCTGACGTCCGGTGACGGCAACGCCGACACCGTGCAGCTCGCCCCGGTCGCGCCGACCGCGCCGCTGCCGCTCGGAGCGCAGCCCCGGACACCGGCGGTCGACTGCCGCCCGCCTGCCGCCGTGGACGGCGACGCCGTCGACCAGCACGCGGTCGGCCTCGTGGAGCTCGGCGGCTGCCCGGTGACGATCACCACGCGGCGCAACACGGTGACGGTGCACTTCGAACCGGACGAACCGCCGGTCGAGCTGGTCGTGGGCGACGACGGCGACCGGGCCGTGGTCGGGGACTGGAACTGCGACGGCACCTACACGCCAGGGGTGTACCGGCCCGACACCGGCCAGGTGTTCCTGTTCGCCGGCTGGGCGACGGTCGACAGTCCCCGGGTCTACAGCGCGCCGGCCTTCGACTCCGACCGGCGGGGCGGCGAGCCGCGGGTGCGTGACACGTCCGGGGACGGCTGCGACGACGTCGACGTCGCGGGGGCCGCGCCGGGTGACGCCTGAGGGACCTGGCGGGTCGAGCCCCGTCACCGCGCCCGGTCCGCGAGGGCGGACGGCAGCTCGACCCGCCAGCCGGTGTCCAGGCCGATCTCGTCGAAGTGGCCCTGGTTGACCTCCAGGGCGCCCCGATAGGTGACGCCGGGGTCGTAGATCGGGCACGGGTCGGCCTCGCAGGGCTCCATGTCGAGCACCGCCAGGACGGCGCCGTCCGCGGCGAAGAACGCGATCGACAGGGGTATGAGGGTGTTCTTCATCCAGAAGCCGCCGCCGCGGTCCTCGGGGGAGAGGAAGACCATGCCGGCGTCTCGTGGCAGGTCGGTCACACCCATGAGGCCCTGCTGGCGAGTGGCCGGCTGGTCGGCGACGTACACCGCCATCTCGACCTGGCCGCCGTCCGGGTCGAGCAAGGTGAGCGAGGCGACGTCGAACGGCGGCATCGCGGGCACGTCGGGCGTCGGGCTGGTGGCGGGCGACTCTCCCGCCACGCCCGGGTCCTGGCCGGTCAGCCCGCAGCCGGCCAGCAGCAGAACCACGCACAGGGCAGCGAGCACGCGCACTCCGCCAGCATATGGGCCAGGGGGGTGGGTGGGCCGTGCCGGGCCCCTACCCTTGAAGGCGATGGCAGATGAGGATCTCGCGGTGGCCTACACGTACGCCTGGTGGTTGACCGGCGACGAGGGGGCCGCCGTCGCGGCCGCGCGCAGCGCCACCGCCAGCCAGGCCGTGGCCGCTGCCGAACCCGGGCGGCGCCTCGAGATCCTGCTGCGCGAGGTGCGGGCGACGGCGGCACCCACGCCGACGATGTGCCCCGCTTCGGAGGTCGCGCTCCTGCACGACGCGCACGGGCTGGCTCTGGAGGACGCGGCCGCGGTGGTCGCTGTGGACGCCGCCGACGCCCGCACCGAGTTGGCCCACGGGCGCCTGGAGGCCCTGTCCGAGACGGTCATCGACCCCTTCACCCACCCCGAGCGTCTCGGCGGCCTGGCGGTCGGCAACCCTGCCGACGTCGCCCACGCCCGTCAGTGCGACAACTGCGCACAGGCACGAGACCTGCTCGGGCGGGGCCGTGCCGAGCTGCGCCTCCTTCCGACGCCGCCGGTCCCCGCGGCCCTCGCCGCGGCCGACGACCCGGCCGGAGACCTCGGTCCGCCGGCGACCGGGGCCCGCCGCGCCACCGCCCGCCCAGGCCACGGTCGACCACTGGTGGCGCTGGCGCTGGCCGTCGTGGCGGTCGTGGCGGTCGTGCTGCTGACCCTCGGGGGGCGTTAGGCAGCCGGCGGCGCCGGGTAGCCCAGAACCGATGCTGCCCATGTCGCCCCTGGCCGTCGCCGTCCCCCTGATCGGGGGGCTGGTCGTCGTCGTGGCGCTGCTGGCGCTGATCATCTGGTACCGCTCCTACCGCCTGCGTGACGAGCCCCCGCCTCCCGAGCTGCGCGACGACGGTCCCGGACCCCCGCCCGACCGGGACGACACGTGGGACCCGCGCCGGCGCCGGCAGGGCACCTGACCAGCCCCGCATCGACCTCGGCCCACGCCTCGCCGGTGTCACGCTCGCACCGCCGGGTCTCACAGCTCAGGGGTTGGCGTCCCTACGCGCAGCGGTTGACGGGCTCTTCCCCCTCGTACGTCAGCCAGTCCACGAACCACCACGGGGTGGGGTTGCGGGCGGGGTCGGCCTGGCCGTGGTGGGGCACGATCGTCACGTGGGCGGGAGCCCACTCGGCGTGGTCTGCCAGGAACCCCCCTTGGCGGTAGACGACCTCGAGGAACACGCAGTCGAGGCGGGCGGTGATCACCTCGTTCACCTCGCGCACCGTCAGCTCCTGGACCTCCTCAGGAGGAAGGTAGACGTCCCAGTTCTGGGAGATGACGTCATCGAAGAAGCTGATCCTGAACTCGTGCTCCTCGGGGGCGTAGAGGGCGGCGAGCCAGGCGTGCCACTCCTCGTCACGCTGCCGAGTGGTGATCTGGTGGCGCAAGAGCTGGGTGTCGGCGGCGAACAGGGCCTGGACCACGCGGTGCAGGTAGGCCACGTCCAGGCCGGCTGGGTCGGCGGGGATGGCCAGCGGATCCGCCTGCGGCTCCGGCTCGGGGTCGGGCTCCGGCTCGGGCTCCGGCTCGGGGTCGGGAGTGGCCTCGCCGGCGGTGACCGGTTCGACCTCAGGGTCGGGGGCGTCCCGGCAGCCTGCGAGCACCAGCACGAGAGCCAGGATCCCACCGAGGGCGGCGTAGCGTCGGGTCGGGTTCATCGGATCAGCGGTGGCGAACCGCTTGCACCTCTCGCACCGGGTAGTCGTCGATCGTGGCCTCCGACGTGAACACCGGCAGGGTCTCGCGCACCCCGTCGGTGGTCAGCGTCGCGTTCCAGCGGGTGACCACCCGGATGGTGACCACCGCCCGGTCACGGTAGCGGTGGGTGATCTCGCCGGGCCCCCCGGGCCAGGGCCGACCGGTGTCGCTGGTGGGGGTGACGGCACCGTCACCCCAGTGCACGGTGAACTCCGGGACGGCGCGGATCTCGAAGGTCGTGCCCCACGGGCTCACCCGGGTCACCGTGACCGGGTGCGCGTCGTCGATCATCAGGTACACCGCCGCGCCGGTGATGGCGTAGTCGCGCGGCTGCACCCGGGCCTGGGGGTCGGGCAGGGTCACCATGTCCCACCACTCCTCACCCGGTCTCGGCGGGCCCGGCCCGTCAACGCAGCGGGGCATACCCATCGTGGCGCCGACCGCCTCGGCCTCGGCCGCGGTCATGCCCGTGTTCCGCAGCCCGCCGATGACCCGCCAGCACGGCTGACCGTCGGGGCCCGTGTCGGCCACCGCCTCCCAGACCCGTGAACTGCCCGGCGGGCCGCCCGGGGCCGGAGCGCGTGGGGCCGGTGCCGGCGGGCTGCCGGGGTTGCCAGGGTTGCTGTCCCGCAGCGGGATGCAGCCCCCGTGCCGATGCCCCCCGCCACCGGGACAGTGGCCCGCCATGGCGGCAGGGACCGCAACCACCACGACCCCGGCCGCCAAGGCCAGGACGAGCCCCACGCCTGCCCAGCGTCGCGCCACGCTTGCGGTCCCCCTCATGACATTTCAGCTGCGGTCATTCTCGGGCCGGCCGGGAGCCTATCGGATACCGACCCCGGTGCAACAGGCCCTTCGTATTCGCCATCACCGTCCCGTCGGGTGCCGGCCGCCACCTAGACTCTCCGCATCGACCAGGAAGGAGGCGCCACCGTGGGGGAGCTCGCCGTCACGGCTATCGGAGCCGACCGGCCGGGGATCATCGCCCGGGTGACCGGCGTGCTACGCGAGCGTGGGGGCAACCTCGAGGACTCCTCGATGACCGTGCTCGGCGGGCACTTCGCGATCATGCTCCTCGTGTCGACCGACGCCGACCCCCGTGAGCTGGAGTCGGTGCTGGCGGCCGCGACGGACGACCTCGGCCTCACCGTCACGGTGCGGGAGGTGGGTGCGGGCACCCCGACGGCTCCCCCGACCCACGTCCTCAGCGTGTACGGCAGTGACCGTCCCGGCATCGTGCACGCGGTGGCGCGGCGGCTGGCCGAACGCGGGGTCAACGTGACCGACCTGACCACCCGGGTCCTCGAGGGGGAGCGGCCGGTCTACGCCATGATGATGGAGATCAGCCTCGCCGAGCCCGACGACGCCGACGCGCTGGCGAGGCTGCTCGCCACCGAGGTCGACGGGGTCGACGTGAGCATCCACCCCCTCGACGTGGCCACGTTCTGACCCGATGCCCGTCCGTCCGGTCGTGGCCATCCCCAACCCCGTCCTCAAGCGGCGAGCCGCACCCGCCGGCCGCCCCGACGAGGAGCTCGCCGCCGACCTCCTCGACACGATGCGGGTGTCCCCGGGCTGCGTGGGGCTCGCCGCCCCGCAGATCGGCGTGAGCCGGCGGGTGTTCTGCCTCGACGTGTCGGGCCATCCGAAGGGCAAGCCCAACCACGGCCTCGTCGTGCTGTTCGACCCGGAGCTGCTCCACGTCGACGGCAGCGAGCTGCGCCGGGAGGGCTGCATGAGCGTGCCGGACTTCACCGCCGACGTGCGCCGCGCGCTGCGGGTCGTGGTCCGGGGGACCGACCCGGACGGTCGTGAGCGGGTCTACGAGGCGGAGGGCTTCGAGGCCCGCGCCTTCCAGCACGAGCTCGACCATCTCGACGGCATGATCATCCTCGACCGGGTGGCCTCCCTCACCACCGACGTGTTCCGCCGCAAGACCTACCAGCCGCGCCGCGACTGAAGGCGCAGCCGGCGCGGGGGTTCGCCCGATGACGGCGCGGCCCGTTACCCTTCGGTGACGCTGAGCAGCCGCCCGCCGGGCGACGCCCCCCAGGCAGGGAGCAGCAGCCGGATGGACACCCTCGACCTCGTCCGTCTCACCGCGGGCCTGGCGACGCTGGCGGTCTTCGGCGCGCGGGCCGGCCGGCGGGCGTGGTTCCTGCTGCGGCTGCTGATGCGGGCCCAGCCGATGCCCGAGCGCATGGGCGGGTGGGGCACGAAGCTGCGCTACCAGCTCACCCACGTGCTCGGGCAGCGCAAGCTGTTGAAGTGGACCGCCCCCGGCGTGTTCCACGCCTTCATCTTCTGGGGTTTCCTCGTCGTGCAGACCACCCTCGTCGAGACCATCGGCGAGGTCTTCGACCCCGAGTTCCACATCCCGCTGATCGGTAGGAGCCCATGGCTCGGGTTCGTCCAGGATCTGTTCAGCGTCCTCGTGCTCGCCGCGATCGTGGGGTTCGTGCTCATCCGTCTCGTGCAGGACCCGAGGCGCCTCGGACGCGGCTCGCGCTTCGCCGGGTCCAACCTCGACCAGGGCTGGTACGTGCTGCTGTTCGAGTTCGGGGTCCTCTACACCCTCCAGGTGCTCCGCGCCGCGCGGGCCGCCCTGGGCACGCTGCCCTACCCCGACGGCGCATTCGTGTCGACGTGGCTCGGCGGCTACATGGCCGGTCTCGGCGAGACGTCGCTGGGGATCATCGTCACGGCCTTCCTCGTCGCCCACCTCGTCGTGGTGATGGGCTTCCTCGTCTTCACCCTGCACTCCAAGCACCTGCACATCGTCACGATCTTCCCCAACGCCGCGTTCGCCCGCCGGCCGAAGGCGCTCGGCAAGCTCGAGACGAAGCACATCGACGTGGAGGACATGAGCGAGGACGAGGTGCTCGGCGTCGGCTCGATCGAGCACTTCGGGTTCAAGCGCTACCTCGACATGTACACCTGTACCGAGTGCGGGCGGTGCCAGAGCCAGTGCCCGGCGTGGAACACGGGTAAGCCGCTCAACCCCAAGCTGCTCATCATGGACCTGCGCGACCACCTCTTCGAGAAGGGGCCCTACCTGCTCGACCCGGGCCTCGCCAAGGGGGACGGCATCGACGCCGACGGCCAGCGGCCGAGCGTGCTCGACCTCCAACTCGTCGGGGACGTGCCGGGCCAGCCCGACGCGGTCATCGACTTCGACGTGCTGTGGACGTGCACGACGTGCGGGGCCTGCGTGGAGGAGTGCCCGGTCGACATCGAGCACGTCGACCACATCATGGACCTGCGCCAGTACAAGGCACAGATGGAGTCGAGCTTCCCGCAGGAGGCGGGCGGGATGCTCCGCAACCTCGAGAACGCCGGCGACCCGTGGGGGGTCGGCGCGGCCCGCCGCATGGACTGGGCCGAGGGCCTCGACGTGCCGGTCGTCGACGGCGAGATCGCCGAGGAGGTGGAGTACCTGTTCTGGGTCGGCTGCGCCGGCGCCCTCGAGGACCGTTCGAAGAAGGTGACCCGCACGGTGGCCGAGCTGCTCAACGCGGCGGGGGTGCGCTACGCGGTGCTGGGGTCCGCGGAGACCTGCACCGGCGACCCGGCCCGGCGCCTCGGCATGGAGTACCTCTACCAGGTGATGGCCCGCACGAACGTCGAGACCCTGAAGGCCGCCGGCGCGCAGCGGGTGAAGATCGTGGCGTGGTGCCCGCACTGCTTCAACACGCTGCGCAACGAGTACCCCGACTTCGACGGGCGCTTCGAGGTCATCCACCACACGCAGCTGCTCGCCCGGCTCGTCGCGGAGGGCCGCCTGGCGCCGCGGAGCGCGGTGAACAAGACGGTGACCTACCACGACCCGTGCTATCTCGGCCGCCACAACGCGGTGTACGACGAGCCGCGCGCCGTCGTGGACGCGGTGGAGGGCCTCGAGAAGGTCGAGATGCGCCGCTGCCGCAACCACGGCTTCTGCTGCGGAGCCGGCGGCGCACGCTTCTACATGGAGGAGGACATCGGCAAGCGGGTCAACCACGAGCGCGTCGACGAGGCGCTCGAACTCGGCCCCGACCTCGTGTCGACCGCGTGCCCGTTCTGCTTCGTGATGCTCGACGACGCCGTCGCGGACAAGGTCGGCCGGGGCGACCTCGCGGAGGGCCAGGTCCGCGTCGTGGACGTGTCGCAGATCCTCGCCGAGTCGCTCCTGCCCGGGGCCGAGGTCAACGGCCAGCCCCTGGAGAAGCCGGCGGGTTGAGGCCGGCGCGTCGGGCGCGCGTGGTGCCCTACCCGCCGGCGGGGGCTGTGCTAGCGCTGCAGCTTGGTGAAGGTCGACCCCTTACGGGATCGTCGGCGCTCGTCGCGCACCCTTGATACCTTGGTCCCCTCGGGGAGCGAGGCCTGTCTCGAGGGAACGGAAGAGCCATGGGGCAGAGCGGCCGGAGGGTGTCGCGCCGGGCGTTGCTGAGGGGGGCGGGGATCACCCTCGGTGCGGTGGCGCTCGGCGGGCCGGTCGGGGCACGCGGCCTCGTCGGCGGGGTGAGCGGTGCGGTGGGCGGGGCGACCGGGGTGTCCCACGCCGTGGCCGCCGGCGACGTGCTGCGCCTCGCGCGGGTGTGGCCCGGCGGCCTCGAGGGCGCGGCGCTCCTGGCCGGGTTCGACGACACGCACCGCATGTTCGACGACGGCTCCGTCGAGGTGCTGCTCTGGCCTGGTGACCTGGAGCGGCTCGTCGCGAGCGGCCTGCGCTTCGACGTCACCGTCGAGGACGTCATCGCCCGCGACGTGGGCGCCCTGCAGGCCACGGATGCTCAGGTGGGCGCGCCGACGGGGCGCCTGCCGGGGCAGCGCGACACGTACCGGACCCTGCGCGACTACGAGGACGACCTGCTCGGCCTCGTGACCCGCTTCCCGCTCCAGGCCCGGCTCATCGTCCTGCCCGAGCGCACCCTCGAGGGGCGGCGGGTCGTCGGCATCGAGATCGCCGACGACGTCCACCTCCGCGACGGGCGTCCCGTGTGGTACATGGACGGGCTCCACCACGCCCGCGAGTGGCCGGCGGGCGAGCTCACGCTCATGTTCGGTTTCGAGCTGCTCGAGAACCCGCAGGGCGACGAGCGCGTCACCGCGCTGCGCCGCGACACCCGCACCATTCTCGTGCCCGTCGTCAACCCCGACGGGTTCAGCTGGTCCCGCGACGCGCTCGTGCAGACGTCCGACCCGACCGTGAGCCTGCCCTTCGCCGCACTCGGGCTCGAGGCCTACTGGCGCAAGAACCGCCGGGGCGTGCTCGACGAGGCGGTCATCGACCGCTTCGAGCGCAACCTCACCTCCTACGGGGTGGACCCCAACCGCAACTACTCGGTGCGCTGGGGTGGGCCGGGCGCGTCGCCGGTCCCCGTCGACCAGACCCACCGGGGAGCCGGGCCCTTCAGCGAGCCGGAGGTCCGCAACGTCGCCGGCCTGCTGCGCGAGCGCCAGCCGGTGACCCTGAACTCCAACCACACCTACACCGGCCTCGTGCTGCGGCCGTGGGGCCACGCCGGCGGCGGCCTGCAGTACAGCCCCGACGAGCCGCTGCTGCGCGACCTCGGCGCCGCCATGTGCGCGCACAACGGCTACAACAACTGGCATGGCATCGAGCTGTACGCCACGACGGGCACGACCTCGGACTGGGCGTACGCGGCGCTCGGCTCGCTGTCCTACACCTACGAGATCGGGTTCACGAACTTCCACCCGCCCTACGGCGGTGAGGACGGTCCCCTCCACCACTACCGGCTCAACCGCGAGTCGTTCCTCCTGCTCGGCGAGGCCGCGCGCCTGACGGCCGTCGAGCTCACGGACCCGCGGGGGGCGCCGGTCCTCCACGCCACCCACGGCATCGTGAGCGGGCGGGTGGTCGACGGCGGCGGCAACCCGGTGGCGGCGGATTTGGCCGTCGCCCGGACCGCGCGCGTCCCGCTCGGCGACGGCACCCTGTACCCCGAGCCGTCGCGGGCGACGATGGCCACCCCCGCCGACGGGGCGTTCGCGTGGCACCTGCCCCCCTCGACCACCCCGATGGCGAGGGAGCGCGGGGAGGAGGAGGCCTGGACGCTCACCGTCGCCGCCGGCGGGAGGAGTGTGACCCGGCAGGTGCGGCTCGACCGAGGGCAGACCGCCGACCTCGGCGAGATCCGCCTCACGTAGCACGCCGGCCGCTCGGTCGGTCGGGACCGGCGCGCCGCCGACTCCGGGTCACGGCACGTACAGCCAGTCGTCGTAGCGGTCGAAGGTCCCGTCGGCGCGGCCGACCTCGGCGAACAGCGCGTAGTGGGCGCCGGCCTCGTCGGGCAGGGTCATCGTCTCGGCGGGCGCGCCGCCGGCGGTGACGGTGACCGCCGCCATGTCAAGGGTCTGTAGCGTCGTGCCGTCGGCCTCGACGCGGTCGAGGTGGAACACGATCTCGGTCGGGCCCTCGCCGGGTCCCGGCACGTCCTCGTCGGGGACGGCGAGCGTGAACGTCCCGCCGCCGTGGGCGAGGACCCCGCTGCCGGTGACCTCCCAGCCCTGGGCACTCGCGAGCGCGGGGATGCTGTCGGGGACGGCCCGGGGCGGCAGGCCGGCGAACGGGTCCGCGCCTTCTCCGCATGCGGCGAGCACGAAGGCGGTGACCGCGACGAGCAGTGCGACGCGCATGCCTACTCGCGGGCCGGGAAGTTCATGAAGAACTTGCTCGCCGTCGGCCCGCGCTGCCCCTGGTACTTGCTGCCGAGCGCGTCGGAGCCGTAGGGCCGATCGGCGGGTGTGGACAGCTCGAAGAAGGCGATCTGGCCGATCTTCATGCCGGGGTAGAGCGCGATCGGCAGGGTTGAGACGTTCGACAGCTCGAGGGTGAGCCACCCGTCCCAACCGGGGTCCACGAAACCGGCCGTCGCGTGCGTCAGCAGACCGAGGCGCCCGAGGCTCGACTTGCCCTCGATGCGCGCGACGATGTCGTCGGCCAGGACGATGCGCTCGAACGTCGCGGCGAGCACGAACTCCCCGGGGTGGAGGATGAAGGGGGCGTCCTCGCCGGCCTTGACCTCCTCGGTGAGGTCGGGCATCGCCTGGCGCACGTCGATGTAGGGGTGGCGGTGATTGTGGAAAACCCGGAACCGGTCGTCGAGGCGCACGTCTACGCTCGATGGCTGGATCGCGTTGTCGCTCAGCGGTTCGACGGTGATGCGCCCCGCCGCGATGGCTTCGCGGATGCTGCGATCGGAGAGGATCATAGGCGGGGATCGTACCCGCGCGTCCGCTGGGGAGATGGCGCACACGCTGGCGAGTCGACGAAAGGCGGACGGGTGGCGGTACTCGGACAGGCCGGTCTCACCGACGGGCAGCTCTTCTGGCTGGCGCTGGCCGGCAGCCTTTTCCCGGCACTCGGGTGGCTGTGGTTCTTCTACACCCGCGACCGCTACGACCGTGAGCCCAAGCGCCTCGTCGCGAAGCTGTTCCTGATCGGCGCGTTTCCCGTGGCGATCGTGGCGGGGCTCGTCAACGTCACGTTCGCGGGGGTGCTCGGCATCGCTCTCACCGCGGTCGTCGTCGCCCCGGTCGGGGAGGAGGCCTTCAAGTACCTCGGCGCTCGCGTCGGGGCGGGCCGCCATCTCGCCTTCGACGAGCCCGTCGACGGGATGGTGTACGGCTGCTCGGTGGGCCTGGGGTTCGCCGCCGTGGAGAGCATCGACTACCTCACCGCCGCCTACATCGGCACGGACCTCTGGACGGGCGAGCCGCTCGGCTGCGCCGGCTTCGGCTGCTTCGCGGCGGTCGCGGTGCTGCGCGGCGTCGGGAGCGCGCTTGTCCACGCCCTCTGCTCGGGCATCGCCGGCTACTTCCTCGCCCGCCGGGTGCTCGACGGGGCACCGCGCATCGTGGGGGTCGCCGGCGTCGGGCTCGCCGCCCTGTTCCACGCGGCGTGGAACGGCACGGGGATCGTGGCCGGCTTCCTCGCCCTCGCGGTTGCCGGGGTCGTGTTCGCCCGGCTGCTGCGGCGCGCGCTCGCGCGCTCGCCGTTCCACGGGCGCCAGCTGCTGCCGCACGCCCCCGAGCGGTGGTTCCCTCTCGTGCCGCCGGCGCCCCCGGAGACCCGGGGGTAGCCGGCGCGGGTCAGACCTTCGGCAGGCTGCGGGGGTCCCAGGCGCCCTGCGCGACGGGGGGCACGTACCCGTCGAGGTCGGCGGCGGGCAGGGGGATCGTCTCGCCCGAGCTCGGCGGACAGGTAGCTCGCCATGAGCAACTCGGTGATGAGCAGGCCGTCGTCGAGGTCCTCGGCGGGCTGGCGCCCGTCGAGGAACGCGGCGACCATGTGCCGGCTCCCGTCGGTGTAGCCGTAGGTGAAGGCCTCGTCGGCGACGACCGGCATGAGCCCCTGCTCGGCGTTCTGCTTCTCGACGAGGTCCTCGCCCTCGACGCCCTGCAGGCGGCGGGACAGGAAGATCTTCGCCTCGGTGTCGAGCGTGTTCACCGCCAATCGAGTACTCGGGTCCGAACAGCTCGAACGACAGCCGCAGGCCGGGCGCCGACGAAGCTCCACGACGTCGCGGCCTCGACGACGACGAGCTGGCCGTCGCGGTTGGCGAAGGTCACGGTCGCACGGGCGTAGTCCAGCGGTGATAAGTCGACCTCGCCGGGGTAGCGCTTGCGCGAGCTCGTCGGCGTAGGCGGGCCCCGACCACTTCAGCGACGCGATGCTCGCCGTGACCGACTTCGGCGTGAGCCAGTCGGCGACCCAGATCGCGTCGACGTTCCGTGGGCCGCGCGGCGCCGGCGGCGAACGAGGCGAGCTCGGCGAAGAGGTCCTCGCGCGGCACCGCCGGCGTGCTCATCTGATGAGCGTCGCAGGCTCGGGCGCGCGTTGCGGAACCCGCGGATGCCGCCGGGCGGCACGAAGAGGTGGTCGCCTTCGCGCCCGTCACCCACTGCCGGCCGTCGTGGAGCAGGACGGCCCCTCCCACCACCTGGAACGACTCCGCGAACGTGCGGTGAAAGTGCGGGCTCGCCCCGCCGGCGCTGGGCGCGAGGTCGATCCGGTGGAGGCTGTAGCGGGCCCTCGGTGAGCCGCGCGGGGGCGAGCACGGTGACGGTCGTCGACCCCGGCTCCAGGCGCGCGTGGCCGGCGGCGCCCGCCAGCACCGCACTCGCCTCCCCGCCCCCCGTGTTACGTCATCGCCCACAGGATGCTCCCGCGGTCGGCACGGGGCCAAGGAGGCCCGGGGCGTCGGGCCTGGACCGCAGCCCGCCCGCGATTGCCCGGGGGCCCGGGTGGGCCTATCATCGGACCCACCCCGCGGGTGTAGTTCAATGGTAGAACACGAGCTTCCCAAGCTCGCAATGGGGGTTCGATTCCCCTCACCCGCTCTCCACAAAAGCCCAGGTCAGAAGCGGTTTCCGCAGACCTGGGCTTTCTTGTTGCCGGGGATCCTGATTCCACACTGATTCCAAACGGCCGCCGCGCCGCCGCTGCGCCGGGATGCCATCCACTGGCACGCAGGCCCCGGCGTTGCAACAGGAGGGGGGTGGCCGATGGCGCCTGAGCCCCTCCTGCCCCACGAGACTCCCGCGTTCCAGAACGCCGCCGAGTACGTCGTGGCGATCACGTTCACCGTCGCCGGCGGCGCCCGTGCGCGCACTGCCGATGGCCGGGCGGAGGGCGTCGCGGAGCGGCTGGCCAACGCCGCCGCCAGAGCCGCGGGCGTCGTAAAGGTCGCGGCCGTCACCGGCCCCGCGAGCGGCGACGGGACGATGCTGGTCCCCCGCCGGGTGCACTTCTCCGCGGCGAACACCGGCCACGCGAACACAGGGGATCCGCACAAGCTCGACCGCTACCTCGACCCCGAGCACGAGCGGGCGCTGGCGTCGCTGAAGGCAGCCAACGCGGCCTACCGGGCGCGGCAGGAGGCCGACCGCGCGCGCCGCCTCGAGTCAGCTGCGCGAACGCCCACAGGGTCGGCCTGCCCGGCGAACGCCGGCCGTGCGAGTGCGTCTACTGCCGGCCCGACCACCTCGCCGCGCGCGAGCTCGCCGCCAGCGGGTCCCGCTGGTTCACCCTGCCGTCGTGCCTGTGCGGCACGCCCACGCCCGCAGGCGAGCCCTGCATGCACCACCGCCACGTCGCCGTCGTCGTCCTCGACGGCGACCCCGAGGCGCTGCAGCAGCTGGCCGAGGCGATCCGGGGCGGTGGGCGGTCATGACCCGCGCCGCCCGAGGCCCACCAGCCTGAGCCGGGCGAGCGGCTCCTCCGCCATGCAAGACCGCCGCCGACACGCAGAGGCCCCGGCAACGCGCCGAAACCCCTGACGACAAGCCGGCCCGCCGGACCAACTCCTCGCCAGGACGTCCGGCGGACCGTCCCCACCTCGGGCCGTTCGGCCTTCGGGAGGGCAGAGCCTTGCCTGTTCACGACGATAGCCTCGCCGTGGGACACCACGGCGCACCGCCAGACGGACGTTCCGGCGAAGCCACGATCCCGCGCCGACCTGCCGCCGCCGCATCCCTGCGACCACGGCACCATCGTGTCGACGGCCCGCCCCGCAGACCGTGGCTGCCGGCGGAGCCGCTCGGCTCCGCCGTGTCCGCCGCGGGCGGTGTCGGCGTCCTGCTGCGGGGCCGGCGGCGCACCACCGAGGGCGAGCGCCTGGCCCGCGCCTACTACCGGGCGCTCGAGCGTGGGTGGATCACCGTGGCCGCCGGCGACGAGCTCGCCTGCAGGCTGCTGGGCGTGCACCCGTCCGCCGTCTGGGGCGAGCAGTTCTGGGCCGGCGCGGCATGACAGCCCGACCAGCGGGCGAGCCGGTGGCCGCGCAGGTCTGGCCCGAGCAGCCGCTGGGGTTCACGGGACCGCTGGAGCCGCTCGTCGGCAACCCGCGCGACAGGCCGGCCGCCGGCGCGCTCCCGACGGACGTGGATCGCTTCCGCGAGCTCGTGTGGGAGCCGCTGGCGGCCGCCGACCCCAGCGGCCGGCGTTGGCTCGCGGCGCTCGGTGGTTTCGAGTTGCTGCGCCATGGCGCCGCCGAGCCTGGCGGCGTCCTGCACGCCACCGGCCGGAGCGTCGCGTCGATGCTCGGTGTCGCCGAGACCACCTGGTGCCGGAGCACCCGGCAAGGCCAGATCGGCTACGGGCCGCTGCTGGACGCCGCCGGCCTGCTGGTGCGTGTGGACTGGGAGCGCTACCAGCTGCCCGCCTGGGACGCCCTGCAGAACCGGGCGGCCGACGCCGCGCTGCGCGGCCGGTTCGTCTACACCCACCGACCGTCGTTTCGCGCCACCGTCGTCCGCTGGCGCCTGGAGGGCGTCAGCCTGGCGGCGCTCGGCGCCTGGTCGCTGCTGCGCTACTGCCACACCCGCTGGGACACCGCCGAGTTGCCGATGTGTGACGCCGCGATCGCCCGCGAGCTCGGCGTCAAGCCGCACACCTGGGCCGGCTGGGCCGGCGAGCTCGCCGGCTGCGGGGCGCTGCAGCGGCTGCGCCCCACCGCCGGCTCAGGGTGGCGGCTGCCGCTGTACTTCGCCCTTCGCACCGGCCGAGGCCTCGATCAGGCCGTCGCCGCCACCCGGGGCGAGGATCATGCAGAAGCGGCTGTCCAGGTTCATGCAACTTCGGCAGCCGGGGATGCAGAACCGGCAGCGGGCGTCTCTGACGTTCGCGCGCGCGAAGACCCGGTTGGAGACGGTGGTGTGAAAGAACATCCCGGCGCCGCCGTCGAGCGAGCGCTTGAGCGTCTCGCTGCCGTGGCCGGGGATGCTTGGCAGCAGGAGCAGATCCGGACCTCGGCAACCCTGCGGGCACGCTGCGCCGAGTTGCTCGAGCGCACTGGCTGGTCACCGCAGCGGCTCGCAGCAGAGCTCACCGGCCGTGAGCTGCGCACGGCCCGCGAGCCCGTGCGCGTGCTCGCCTACCGCGCCCGAGTGCTCCTCGACGCCGCACCCATCGGTGGCAAGGCCGCCCCTACACCGGTCACCGAGGCCGGGGTTCCGCCGCCGCCAGACGACCACGACCACCCCGCCCCGCCCGCGGACGATCTCCGTCGCCCTGAGCCGAACTTCGGCGAGTTGGACGTCCTCAACGAGCCGGCCCGCCACGGGCTGCTCGAGGCCGCCCGCGCCCGGCTGCGTCGCATCGGCCTTCCCCGGACCGGCGAGTTCGCCGACGACCACCCGTTGCTGCGCGGCGAGGCACTGAACCTCCTCCGTCAGCGCCACGCGCCGACCGTCGAGCCGGAGGAGGCTGCTCCGGTCGCGAGCGAGACCACACCCGCCGAGGTGTCACCGGTCTCACGCGGCGCGGCGTCCAACGAACCCAAGGCCGCGCAGCCACAGCGCCACACGGGACCCCTCTGGCGCCCGTCTGGACGCATACGGCACCGCCCTCCCCAGCCGCGGTCGGCGCGACGCGACGTCTTCCAGGTGGCGACTCGCCGGCCACGCGGCCGCGCACCACCGCGGGACGGCCGGGGACTGGCGGAAGGAACGCCGACCGGTCTCGGGCGCCAGCCTGTGGTACACCGTATGGTCCGCCGTACTCCCCGCCATGGGGTGTGCCCTGGGATGCGCCGTGTTCCACGGCCAGCGGTGCCGGGCAGCGTTCGCTGTGCTCCATGGCACGCGGTGCGCCCGAGACTTTAAAACATTACGGCACGCCGCCTGGGGCGCGCCGCATTCGTCGTGGTGGGCCGGGCCTCCCTCGCCCCGTCGCAGGCCCCACTCAGCCTTGAGCGAAACGGAAGGGCCTGAGGAACTGTGAAGCCGGAGCGGCGTACTCGTATACGTCGTAGCCCTCGTCTACGAGCCGAAGTATCTGGTCCTCGTCGCGCAACTCGTCGGCGACCCGCTGATGGTCGCCCAGGCAACCGTCTGGACCCGTAAAGAGGACGACGTTCAGACCGTCCTGCCATTGGGCCGACCGGAAGGCAATCCCATCGACAGGCGCCTCTGGGAGCGGGACCCTGAAGCGCATGTACTCGGTGAAGATCTGGGTGGGGGTGTACTCAAAGTGCACCCGGTCGTCCCGCGCAATCGGTCGCGAGATTTCGCGAGCGAATCCAGCCAGGAACCCCAGGAGATGCACGCGCTGTGCGTCGTCCGGGTTGAACACGCTCGCGGTCGGCAGGTCTGCCAGGTCAACGATGTCGAGCGGGCGGAGCGTCTCGAAGGCCGCCACGGCGGCGTATCGCCGGCCGTCAAAGACCTCTGCGGCCGCGGTCTGCGGATCCGTAGCGCCGTAAAACATGGAGATCCCTGCAGGGTTCATCCGTCCCTGCCGCGCCTTCTCAGGTGGGGGCGCCGCCAACTCATGCGCGTGATCGAAAGGAGTGTCCTCGAACGCTCGTGCTCGGTACACCAGCTTGCCGGCCGGCCACTGTGTCACGCAGAACTCATCCACCACCTTCGCGAGTTTCTCCAGCATCTGACCAGGCGCCCAACCGCTGTCAAGCGCCTCTTCGGAGGAGCCATCATCCGGCGCCAAGAGGAAGCGGCTTCGGTGCTTGACATGCTCGACGAATCGCCTCCAGCCAGCCGTCAGCATTCCTCCCGGGGGAAGGAAGGGATCTCCCCTGTGGACCCAGGCCTCGTCATGGAAGAGGGGAGGCAGCGCTTCTGCGACTTCGTCGTCGAAGCCCCCGTCAGAGACAAGTTCGGCGACCACGTCCCATGTGTCCATGGTCGCGGAGGTCCAGCCGCCTTCCCATCCGACACCCGCGTTGCTTGCGGTTTCATAATGCAGCAGCAAACCGACCTCCACGGCCTCCAGGAGTTCATCAAGCGGAGCGCCGTCCTGTTCACCGCAGAAGGAGCATGTGTCTCCGTCCTCGGTGGCTTGCAGGAGCAAGTCGGCGACAAACAAGTCCTCCACGTGCCGGCTGCATACTCGCCGGTCTTCAGGATCGGGCGTATACCAGGAGTCATCTACGTCGCCCAACGTGCCCTTCTCCCAGTTCGTTGGGACCGAACGCCCCGATCGTAGGCGTGACGTGGTAGGCGGGCTCGCCGCCACTTCTTCCTGCGATGCGCTCGTCGGCCGCGGTGAGGCCACCGCCGCCGATCTGCGCGAGCCGGACGACCCAAGCACCTGTTGTCGACACTTGTCCCGGGTCCTGACCAGCCGGCAGGCCAAAGCACAGTCCCACTGCCCCAGCGGGCTGGTCAGCGAGCACGCCGACCGCAGTCAGTCGTTGAGCGTGCTGGGAGCCAAGAACTGGGCCAGCGCTTCTGCTTGCAGCTGGACGACGGCATTCAGGTCGCGCGCAACGGCTTTCAGCTGCTCGACCTCGCCGCGCAACCGTGCGACTTCCGTCTCCAGGTCCGTCTGCGACTGAACCGGCCTGTCGGGCCCGGCCGCCGAAGGCCTCGTCTTCTCGGGGTTCCGAGGCGTGCGAGCTTCGCCGGGCAGCAGCCCGTCCTCGTCGACCGGGACATACCACCGCGGCCGCCTGCCAGGCGGCATCTCCTCCCCCTCGATCGTCCCGTCGCGGAGTTGCAGGCGAAGCTTCTCAACGCTGATGTCCAGCAGCCTGGCGGCATCCCTTGCCGTGAAGCCCGGCGCGCCGCTGGGGCATCGCACCTCGCCACGTCGCGCGTCTGGGTGCGGCCTGCCAGTCAGCGGGTGTGGGCTATCGATGCGGGTCATGGTGAGAGCCGAGTTGCCGCAGGGGAGCAGTCCGAACGGCACCATACGGTATACAACCGTACCAGCGGTGGCCCTGCTGTCTTTCTACCGTAGTGTGCGGTAAATTGCCGCAGTGGCCTCACGTGTGGCATTGACCGCCGGCGCGCTCTGTTCCGTCGCTGTGCTCCGGCTTCCGCACCGCTCGATGCCTCGCTCGACGTGGGCTGGCGAGATCCTCGTGGAGCAGATGGCTCGGGCGTCGCGCCGCCGTGCGGGCACGTCGCCCGGCTTCGAGCGCGCCCTCCGACAGCTACGAACCAGCGCCGGACAGGTCGACCGGCGGGCCTTAGCCGCGACGATCGACGCCCTCGTCCTTCGTGGGACCCTCGAGCCGCACGGCATCGGCCGTGACGCGCGCCTCCGGGTGAGTGAAGCGGCTGCCCCCGCGGTTGCGGCAATCTCGGAGGTGCTCAGCCCCGCAGACGTGCGTGTGTTGCGGTCCGCTGGTCAGCGGGCGCACGCGATCTGGTCGGCTTGGTCGAACACCGCCGCCGCATCCGCCGAGTACAGGTCCTCGACGTCCGTGTCGGGTTGAGCCCGTCGCCACGCGGACCGGTAGGCAAGGACGCTCAGCCGGATCTTCCCCGAGCGCATCGTCCTGGACTCGACCGCGATCCGGCGGTCCGGCTGATGCAGATACGGCGCCTCCCAACGGTTGTCGGCGATCTGCTTCCAGTCGATCACTCGAACGTTGGCCAACGCGGCGCTCATGTGCCGGGCGGTCGGGTATCGCTGGCCGGGGTGACGCGCGGTTGCCTTGGTGATGACTCGCTTCAGGCCTCTGGGAACCCAAGGTGGTAGTTGCCGGTCGACCGTTCGCAGCGGACTGACGCCCGGCATGAGGCGGCTCACGATGTGCGTGCGCGTGCACGAGTGGTAGGGGAAGGGTTCGCGCACCAGTTCGACAAAGACGAGCCCGAGGGAGAACAGGTCGGACTGCCTGGTCAGGTAGCCGTCGGCCACGAGTTCCGGTGGCGAGTACAGCTGCGGGTTGTCGATCATCGCGACTCGGCCCTGTGGATCCATGCGGCCCGCGAGTCCGAGATCGCCGACCTTGAGGAGCGTGTGGTCGTCGGCCAGTAGCAGGTTCGAGCTCTTGATGTCGCGGTGAACGACCTGGTGCCGCTCATGGATCTCGCCGAGTCCCCGAAGCGCGGCCTGGATGAGCTGACACGCCTCCCTCATGCTGAACCGCTCGCCCCTGAGCATCGCGTCGGTCAGGCTCCCCCGGGGGTGATGGGGCATGACGATCTCGACGACGTCCATGGGGCTGGGGTAGCCGTCGACGCGTGCAGCGCTGAGAATCGGCACGACGTTGTCGTGGGTGATCTGCTGGAGGATCTGCGGCTCGATGAGGACCTCCGACTCCAGCAACGAGAGGTCCATCCGCTTGCCGGCGAACTCGCCGCCTGTGACGTTGTCCAGCCACGTTCGGACCTCGCGAAGCTGACCGGGGAGCGACTCGAGGCACTCGAAGTCGAGTCGGAGCAGCCGCTCAGATGCCCGCTCAGGGCGTTGGCCATCCCCGCCAGCGGCTGACGCTGGCGCTGGCACTAGCTTGCCTCCCTCTCGGCGGTCTCCTCCAGGAGCGTGAGCGCACACGCGAACGCGGCGGCCCGCCCAGCGCGCCACCCCACGGGTGTTCCGGTCAGCCCCGCCGCGGATGGCGCGAGCGTCTCGAGCTGGTAGGCCGGGAGTTTCACCGCTCGCGCGATGTCCTCGGTCTTGATCTCCCTGAACGGCATCTGCTCGAGCTCGCAGGCGAGCATCACGGCAGCGACCAGCGAGATGCGGTCGAAGGCGTGACGGTACTGCCAGTTGGCGTATCGGCGAGTGGCCACGAGCCCGACGGCAGTCGGGGCGACAGACCGCAGATCCTGGCGGTACCGGGACTGGAACTCGGCGAGACGAGCAGAGTCGGTGCCTCCCTCGGAGGGGGCAAGATCGGTGGGCGCCTCCTCGACCGCGCGGCCGTCCTCGGCGCTGTTGCTCTCGACGACGCCGTAGAACAGCTTCCCGTTAGCGACCGCAAGGCCCAAGACGCGCATGTTCATCAACCGCCCCAGCGTGACTCCGTTCGCGGCCATGGTAGCCAGAGGTGGCGGAACCCGGCTGTCTCCTGCGCCGTTCGTGGGCCCGCAGCGGGCGCGACGCCCCGGCCGGCGAGCAGTCCGGCGCCGGCGTCGACGGCAGCGGCGAGGTCCTCGTAGCGCCACACCCGCCTGCGGATCTCCAGCGCCGGCCACGCCAGCCAGGGCTCGGCCGCCTGGCATTGCAGCTCGGCGAGCGTGCGCGGGGGCGAAGGGGCAGACAGCTGGCGGTTCTTGGCGCGCACGTCTCCTGCGGCGTCAAGCCGCCGATCCCGCTTGGTCGAAGAAGCCGTACTCGAGCAGCATGGCCCGGTGGTCGTGCTGCGCGACGGCGTGGCTGCCGTCGTCGTGGGCGTCCAGCAGCGCCTCCATCCGCTGCGCCAGCGCTCGAAGTCCTCGTCGGCGTATGTGGTGACCCACTCGCGGTAGGGGCTGTCGGCGGCGGTATGGGCCTCAAGCCCCTGACCCAGGTGGGCGTACAGCCGCATGCACGGCGTCATCGCCGCGAGGATGTGGCCGACGGGCTCGCTCCAGGCGACGCGCAGCAGGAAGTCGGTGTAGGCCAGCGTGGCTGCGGCGGGTTCAGGGTCCAGGCGCGCACCCCACCTTTGCGCGTACGACTGGTGCAGCCGCAACTCGTCGTCCACTCCTTCGAGTAGGACACGGATCTCCGCCATGGCCTCCCGGTCCGGTGCCTTCGCGAGCGCCAGGGCATACGCGCGGGCGAAGCCGTCGAGGAAGAAGGCGTCCTGCTCGACGTAGAACACGAACCGGTCGCGTGGCAGGTCACCAAGCGCGATGCCCTGCACGAACGGGGGACGCAGGCATGCCGCGGCGAGCTCGGCGTTGTCCTTCCACAGCACGGCAGCGGGGCTCAAGGCGCTCACACATCCTCGGTGGTTCTTCCACCGGCGCGCCGTATGGTGCGCCACATGTCCCACCGGGGCGCTTGTCTGGCGGCATGACCGATGGCGCGCCCGCTGGCCTGCCACACCGAAGCCAGGGAGGCGTCGTGCTCGACAACTGCGTCGCTGTCGTCAACGGGAAGGGTGGCGTCGGCAAGACCTCGATCGTCGCCAACGTGGCCGCCACCGCCGCCCTCGGGGGCTGGCGGACGCTCGCGGTCGATCTCGACCCGCAGGGCAACCTCGCCCGCGACCTGGGCTACCGCGATCGCAGCGACGAGGGCCGCGGGCTGCTCGAGGCCGTCATGACGGCCACGCCGGCGCGGCCCATGACCGGGGTGCGCCCCGGTCTCGACGTGATCACGGGTGGCCGGCACACCCGACGCCTCGGGGATCTGCTCGTCGTCCAGGCCCTCGGCCAGCAGCCCGCCGTCGACTACCACCTCGAGCCGGCGCTCGCCGCCGTCGCCGGCCGCTACGACCTCGTCCTCCTCGACTGCCCGCCCGCGAGCAACCTGCTCGTCCGCGCCGCTCTCGCCCTCGCCGGCCACGCGGTCATCCCCACCAAGATCGACGACGCCAGCATCGACGGGCTCGAAGGCCTCGCCGACGTGCTCGGCGAGGTCGTGCGTACCGCCAACCCGCAGCTGCGCGTCCTCGGCGTGGTGCTGTTCGACGTGGGCGCCGGCGACACCCGCCTGCAGGCCGAGGCCCGCCGCGAGCTCGAGGAGATGCTCGACGGCATCGCCCCCGTCCTTCGCGCGGCGATCCGCCACACCCGCCGCGCCGCCCGCGACCTGCGCCGCCGCGGGAGCACCGCCGCCGAGTACGAGCAGGCGGCCCTGGACGCCAAGCCCTGGTACGCCGACCGGGCCGCCCCGGCGCTGTCCCGCGCGGCGGGCGGCCTGGCCGGCGACTACCAACAGCTGACCACCGAGATCCTGGCCGCCCTGTGCGCCCGCGCGGCCGGCCAGATCGCCGAGGTGACGCCGTGACCAGCGCCCGCCGGCTGCAGGACCTCAATCCCGCCGACCGGCCCGACCGGGCGCCAGCGGTCGCGCCGCCCGTCCGCCCTGTGGCCCCGCCGCAACCCACGGAGCCCGCCGACGTCGAGGCGTCCACCCTCGGCCCCCCGCCGCCGGCCGGTCGCCCGTCCGCCGCGCCAGGCAAGGCGACCAAGGTCATCCATTCGGTGCCCGTCGACGTGCTCGACCGGCTCAAGCAGGCCGCCGCCCGCAGCGGCCGCAGCTACACCGACATCGTCGTCGGCTGCGTCGTCGACCACCGCGACCGCCTCGCTCCCGGCGACGACGACACTGGCGAGGCTGCGCTCAAGGCGCTCGAACGCCGCCGCCGGCAGGCCGGGCGCACCCGGGCGCGCAGCGCGCAGCTCACCCTGTACCTCACCGCCGACGAGCGCGCCGAGCTCGACCGGCTCGCCGCCGGCCGGGGCATGGCCCGGTCCCAGCTGGTCACCGCGGCGCTGCGACGAGGGTTGAATGACCTGCCATGAGCAGCGGCCCGCCACCCGAACCCGACCCGGCCAGCGACCCAGAGCTCGCCCACGTGCGCGCCGCCATGCGCGCCGAGTGGCGTGCCGAGCGCCGCGCCGCCGAGCTCGAAGCCCTGCGCGATCACCACAGCCGCCGCACCATCGCCGACGTGCTCGTCGAGGCCATGCGCCGCGGCGACACCGTCACCCTCCAGCTCGGGCCGCACCGGCGCATCACCGGCACCGTCACCGACGCCGGCCGCGACTTCGCCGTCGTCGAGAACGCCCACGAACGGCTCGCTGCCCGCGTCGCCGACCGCGACGGCCACCCTTACCTCGGGCCCGAGCTGCTCGTCGAGATCCGCGGGCGCGCCCACACCGGCGGCGCCCAGCCCACCAAACCCTCGGCGACCTTCCGGTCGGTCCTGCAGCGCTTCGACTTCGACGCCCAAGCCGACCCGCGCGCCCGCATCGAGATCGGAACGACCCTGCGATGCCAGCCGCTGACCGGACGCGTCCAAGCGCTCGCCGCCGACCACCTGTACCTGATCGACGAGGACGACACCCAGCACTTCGCCCCGCTGTCCACGATCACGTACGTGGCCCGGGCCCAACCGCGACCCACCGATGCGCGATCGTGATCCGCCGCTATACGCTCGTGTCTTTGTCGCGCGGGCGAGGCTTGACGGCGACCGGCTGGTCGCCGGGGGCCGGGTTGGAGGGCTGCGCGCGGATGAAGTCGAGAAGCTCGTCCTTCAGGACGTAGTAGCGGCGGCCGCCGGGCAGCCGGTGCGTGGGGATGACACCCTCGCGCGCGTAGCGCTGGGCGGTGTTGAGGTGCACGCCGAGGATCTTGGCCACGTCGCTCAGCGACAGCATGTCGCCGAAGTCGTCAAGGTCGGCGAACGTGGCCATGGGCGTCGTCTCCTCGCTGGGATCGGCCGCGGGGCAAGCCGTTCCTGCGGGCATGGTGCCATCCTGATGGCACCGGTAACAGGATGTAAGGCGATGTGGGCCGTTGCGGGGCGGCATTGGGGTAACGCCTCCACACGGGTCCCGGCGTCCCGAGCCGGCACGCCGGCGAGTTATCCACAAGCCGGCGAAATCTTTGCGGCATCTGTCACGCGGGTCGGCTTTGATGATCTCGCCCTTCCCCCTCCGTCGCGCCGCTGCCTTGGGCCGGGGGCCGCGAATGCCCCGGGTTGAGCAACCCGGCGAAAGGGAGGAAAGGCGTGACAACGCAACCGGTTGTGGACTAGTGTAACCATCCTCAACACGATACCGAATGGCGCAAGGCGATGATCCCCTTCACCGAGGGTTGCTAGGCCCTCCGAGTGAAGGTGGCATCGCGCGGAGGCCCCGCCGATGAGCGTGACGGAGCAGCTGCCAAGCCTGGCGGGCGCGCGCGACACGGCACCGCCGCAGCAGGCCAGCCCGGCACGGGTGCGGCGGCGCCGGCCGGGCAGCGTGCTCGCGCTGATGCTGGTCGCCGGGCTGCTGCTGGGGCTGGCCACCTACATGGTGCTGCGCGACCGGGACGTCACCTACCGGGTCGCGGTCGCCGCGACCGACCTGCGCGCCGGCACGGTCGTCTCCGCCGACTCGTTCCGGCTGGTCGACACGAAGGTCGCTGATCAACTGGCCGCCGGCCTGGTGCACGCCGACCACGTCGCCGGGGTCACCGGCTGGGTCGCCGCCAACACCGTGGCAGCGGCGAGCTCGTGTCGCGCGGTGACCTGCGCCCGCCCTCGGCGCCAAGCGAGTTCCGCGCCATGAGCCTGCCCATCGACCGCGAGCGCGCCGCCGGCGGCGATCTGGCGCGCGGTGACCGCGTCGACGTCGTCGCGGTGGTGGAGGGCCGGGCGCTGTACGTCGCCGCCGACCTCGAGGTGCTGGCCGTCGCGAGCAGCCGCGGCGACGGGGCGCTCGCGGCACCGGGACGGTTCTTCGTCACCGTCGCCGTCGACGAGCCCACCGCGCTGGCGCTGGCCCGGGCGCTGGAGATCGGCACCGTCAGCGTGCTGCGGTCCACCGGGTCGCTGCCGGCAACCGTCGACCCCGACGCCCTGCGCGGCCTCAGCGACCAGCCGGGTCCCCGCGTGTCCCGGGACCCGCCGGCGCAAGACCCGCCAGCCAATGGCCAGGCCGGCCACCCGCAGGAGGGAGGCGACGATGCCGGGTGAGGTCGCGGTCGTGGTCGCCGCGACACACCAGGAGTGGGCGACCCGGCTGACGGGCTGGATCAGCGACCACGGCAGCGAGGTGCGGCTGCGCGACCACTACGTCCTGGCCCGCGACGACGCGCTCGCCCAGGACTACGACTGCCTCGTCGCCGACGCCGACTCGTCGCTGCTCGACGCGGCCCTGGTCGCCGAGCTGCACCGCCGCGGCCGCACCGTCGTCGGCGTGTGCGACCCCGACCTGCCCCACACGCGCCGGCGGCTTACCGAGCTCGGCTGCGACCGCGTCGTCGACAAGTCCGCACCGCCGGCCGAGCTGCTCGCCGCGGTCGCGGAGGTCGGTCGCAGCGCCCGCGACCTCGAGGGGCTGCTCGCCGGCCTCGTCGACCTGCCCGCCGACCACCCCGAGGCCCTGCCTGCCCCGCCCGGCCAGCACGCCGCGCAAGCCCGGCCAAGGCGCGGGCGGCTCACCGCCGTCACCGGCCCCGTCGACGGGCAAGGCGCCACCGAGGTCGCCGTCGAACTGGCCGTCGCGATCCGCCGGTGGGGACGCGGCGTCGTCCTCGTCGATGCCGACCTGTCCGCCTCGAGCCTCGCGCAGCGCCTCGGCGTCGGCTTCGACCGCAACCTGCACACCGCCGTCGACGCGGTCGTGCACCACAGCGGCACGCTGCCGAACGCGCTGACCGCCACTCCGGTGGGCGGCTTCGAGCTGCTCGCCGGCCTGCCGCCCCGCAAGTGGGCCGAGGTTGACGCGGGCGACCTCGCCGCCGTCCTCGACGAGTTGCTGCTCATGCGCCACCACGTGCTGTGCAACATCGCCGCGCCGGTCGAGGACCTGCCCGGCGACCGCAACGCCGTCACCCGCCGAGTGCTCGCCGACGCCGACCGCATCGTCCTCGTCGCCGACGCCACTCCGACCGGCTGCGAGCGCGCGTGCCGCTGGCTCGCCGACGTCGCCGACCTCGTCGACGACCTCGCTCGCGTGCACGTGGTGTTCAACCGCTGCCGGCGTGGGGACGCCGCCGCCCAGCTGGAGGCCGAACTGCGCCGATGCGCCGAGATTGGCGGCGTCACGGCCGTGCCCTACGACCCGAAGGTCGTGCACGCCTGCTGGGCGGGCGAGGCGGTCGCCCCCGGCCGGTTCACGCGGGCGGTCGGCCAGCTCGCCGACGCCGTCGTCCTCCGCCAGGTCGCCCGCCGTCGCGGCCTGCTCGCCAGGGTGGCCGCTCAGTGACCGCGTCCGGGAACGGGCAGCTCGCGCAGGCCTCGGCCTACGAGACCGTCAAGGCCATGACGCTCAAGCGCGTCGAGGCCGGGGACATCGATCCGCAGGGCGACGCCGAGGCCGTGCGCGCCCAGATCGGGGAGGTCGTGCGGGCCTACCAGCGCGAGGCGCACCTCGACGACGCCCTCGTCGCGCTGGCCGACCCTGAGGCCATGGTCGCCCGGGTCATGGCCGCCGTGTGCGACTACGGGCCGCTGACCGGGCTCCTGCGCCGCGGCGACGTCGAGGAGGTCATGATCCAGGGCGCGCACCTGTCCTACATCACCGCCGACGGGCGCATCCACTTCCCCGCGCAGGCGGCCAGCGAGAGCGAGTACCGCCAGTACGTCGAGCGGCTGCTGCAGGCCACAGGCCGCCAGCTGGACGCCTCCACCCCGATCGTGGTCGCCGGCGTCGACGGGCACACCCGCCTGTCGGTCAAGATCCCCCCGGTCGCCGACGAGTTGACCGTGTGCATCCGCCGCCAGGTGCTGCGCCGCCCCACCCTGCGCGACCTGGTCGCCCAGGGATCATTGAGCCCGCCCGCCGCGGGGCTGCTGTGGGCGTGCATGCAGATCCGCTCCCGCGTCCTGGTCGCCGGCGCGCCGTTCGCCGGCAAGACCACCCTGCTCAACGCGCTGCTCGCCGCCATCCCCCCACACCGCGTGGTCCGGGTGAACGAGGAGGCCCGCGAGCTGTCCGCCCCGCTGATGCTCGGCGGGTACTGCCAGGCCAACGACCGGCCTGGCCAGACGCTGCGCGATCTCGTCCGCGCCGACCTCACCTTCCGCCCCGACATGCTCGTCGTCGGCGAGGTCAAGGGCGCCGAGGCCTACGAGGTCATCCGCCCGCTCAACGCCGGCTGCGGGTTCATGACCAGCGTCCACTGCAACGCCGCCGCCGACGCGATCGACGTGCTCACCGCCTGCGCCGCCATGGCCGGCGAGCGCATGGACCCCGACCTCATCCGCAGCCTGTTCGCCGGCGCGATCGACTTCGTCGTGTTCGTCGACGCCGACGAGGCCGCGCTGCGCGACCGCGACCGCGCCGCCCGCCGCCAGGTCACCGAGATCGCCTGGGTCGAGCCGCGGCTGCGCGGCGGCCAGGTTGTGCTCGAGCCGCTGTTCCGCCGCGAGGCGCTCGGCCGGCCGCTGGCGTGGACCGGCGCCCGGCCCGGCGAGGGCGTGGTCGCACGGCTCGACAAGGGCCTGGCCGCTGCCGGCGGGCTGACCGTCGACCGGATCCTCGCCGGCGACCAGGTCGTGGGGGCGCTGCGATGAGGCTCCTGGCCGCGGTGTGCGCCGCCTTCCTCGGCTTCGCCGGGATGGGCTGGCTGCTCGGCCACCCGGTGGCGCTGCGGGCGCCGCGGGTGCGGGCGCGGGGTGAGGGGTGGGCGCAGCGGCGGCAGCGCTGGCTGCGGCAGGCCGGCGCCCGCGTCACTCCGCTGCAGTTCTACGGCGCCTCGGCCGCCGCCGGGGCCGGCGCCTTCCTGCTGCTGTGGCTGGCCACGGGCGCGTGGGTCGTCGCGCTCGTGCCGGCGGCGCTGTGCGGGTTCGCGCCGCAGTTCTACTACACGGCCGCCCGCCGCCGGCGGGTCGCCGCGGTCAACCGGGCGTGGCCCGACGGGCTGCGCGACCTGGTCGCCAGCGTCCACCAGCAGCTGCCGCTGCACCAGGCCGTCCTCGAGCTGGCGCGCGGCGGGCCGGCGCCGCTGCGCCAGGCGTTCGCGCACTACCCGGTGCACGCCCGGGCGCTGGGGACCGTCGCCGCGCTCGAGCACGTCAAGGAGGAGCTCGCCGACCCCGCCAGCGACCGGGTGCTGGAGGTCCTCATCCTCGCCGCCGAGCGCGGCTCGGGCGGCGACCTGCTCGCCCGCCTCCTCGGCGACCTCGCCGAGTCGGTCACCGCCGACCTGCGCGTCGAGGAGGACATCGAGACCGCCCGCACCGAGCCGCGCATCAACATGGCCGTGGCCGCCGCGCTGCCGTGGCTGCTGCTGCTCGCCATGGTGCTCGGCGACACCCCCCAGCGCAGCTACTACACCTCCGGCCGAGGCCTCGGCCCGGTCCTGCTGGCGGCGGTGATGACATTCGCCGGCGTGGCGACGGTGCGGGCGCTGTCACGCGACCCGGTCGAGGCGCGGCTGTTCGTCGGCGAGGACGAGGCGGGCGCCCGGTGAGCGCGCCGGAGGTCGACGTGGCCGCGCTGGTGCCGGCGCTGCTCGTCGGGCTGGCCGCCGCGACGCTGGCGACGCTGGTATGGCGGCCGCTGCCCCGCCTGGCGCCGCGGCTGCGCCCGTACAACAGCGCCAACCGGGTGCGGCTGGGCCGGCCCGCCGACCTCGACCCGCCGCCGGCGGGGACGCCCGCGGGCGCGGCGGCCGCGGTGTTCGGCCCGCTGCTGCGCGCCGCCACCCGGGGTCTCGGCCGGCTGGTCGACCGCGAGCCCGACGACGAGTTGGCGCTGCGGCTGCGCAACGCCGGGCTGTACGCCGACCTGCCGGCCGAGCAGCGGGTGGTCGCCTACCGCACCCGGCGGCTTGGTTGGATCGCCGCGGCGGCCGGGGTGGCGTGCCTGCCAGCGTTGATGCTCGGCTCGGCCACCTGACTGGTCCTGCTCGTCCCCCTCGGCGTGGTGTTCGGCCTGGCCTACCCGCGCGGGCAGCTGGACGCGGCGATCAAGCAGCGACGCGACCGCATGACCATCGACCTGTACACGATCAACCAGCACCTCGCCCAGATGCTCGTCACCGGCCGCGGGGTCGACGAGGCGTTGCAGCGGCTGGTGCGCCGCGGCCGCGGCCCCGTGGTCACCGAGCTCGCCGAAGCGCTGCGCTGGCGCCGTGCCGGCATGCCGCTTCACCGGGCGCTGGAGACTTTCGCCGAGCGCACCCCCGAGCCGCACGCCGCCCGCACCTACCGCACCCTCGCCAAGGCCGCCACCAGCGGCTCCAGCGTCGCCGACGCCCTGCGTGCCCTTGCCGGCGACGTGCGCAACAGCCGCCGCGACGCGTTGCAACGCCTCGCCGTCAAACGCCGCGCCACCATGATCGTCCCGATCGTCCTGCTGCTCGTCCCCCCGCTGATCATCCTGGTCGGCGCCCCCCTGCCCGCCGAGCTGTTCGGGCACCTCCGATGACCCCGCCACGACCGAAGGGAGTCTTGTCCATGGCTGTTGTCCTGAGTGTGGTGCGCCGGATCGCCGGCGCGGTCGACGCCCGCATCCAGCAGAAGCCCGGCGGCTGGGCCAACGAGGACGGCCTGGAGATCGCCCAGGCCCTGGCGCTCGCCGCCGCGGCGATCTTCGCCACCATCGCGATCTTCTCGGTGCTGCAGAGCAACGCGATCAGCCTCGTGGGCGACCTGTTCCGCACGATCGGCGGCGGCTGACCCAGGCATGCCCTGCCGACCCCGCTCCTGGCCCGGGCGGGACGACGGTGGCCACCCCCCAGCCGACCC